>NZ_QTNE01000020.1:0-110466 GCF_003603495.1 Bacteroides sp. AM41-16
TTTCATCCTTCGTAGTTCAAAGTCGGGTGGTTGTCAAGATGATTTTTTTGGTTTGGTGTCGTCTTTTAAGCTGCCGCATAACGTGCCGCGTATTGGCGATGGGCGGGATTTTTAGCACTGAACTTTAATCGAAGAACAGAAGTTGAATTTTGCACTTCCGTTGATACGAAGCCGTTCAGCCCGCCTATTGCCAATACGATGTTGTACGACGTAGTTATGTTTTGGGTTTTAGTCCAGCTAAATATTTTCGTATGTCATTTTCTAATTTATCCGGGTATTTGTACTCTAATTTTTTTGACAATTCAGTTCCTATTTCTGAAACTAAATCAGTCATTGAAAATAGAGCAGTCCAATTTTCCTTTATATCGCTCCCTGAAAATGTTTGTTCTGTTTTAGCCCACATTTCCTGGTTAAGATACTTTTTGAAAAGTCGTCCATATTTATTGGTCGTTATGTTCCAATTGTGTTCACTTGCAATGTGCCATTCAATTAAAGGAATTAAATATTCTGTGCGAATAACGGTTTCCGACATAAATTTCGCATAGAATATTTCATCTCTCACAAGACACTTTGCCACGTAAGTTGTGTCCCACCAAAAATCGTTTATTAGATTTTGAAACTCTTTTTCAGACGGTTTTTTGATAATGGAAATTTGATAAGTTGGTTTCAGCATTTGCTTTGTAATACCATCTTTATCAATTAAAATTTTATAACCAATATCCCAATCTTCTGGTAATTCTTTCTCTTGCGTTTCCTTTATAAATTTTGATTTGCTGTAAAGTTTAAAATCTACTTTCACACCGTCTTCATAAAGTAGCATTTTCATTGCGTGTTTATGGTTAAAACAACTTTCGTCTTCTTCAATCATAGCAATTGGATTTCCGAATTTAAGCGTCCAGCTTTTGTCTGAAATGTAATTTGTATTATCCTCAAAAACAAATTCAATGTCTAAATCACTAAATTCGTCAACAAGTGCTAAAGGATTTACAAGTGAACTTGTCAGAAGAAGAACTCTTACATCTTCGTTTTTCTCCGACCATTCTATAATTGTTCTTAACTTTTCTTCTCTGACTTTCATTTTGTTTGGTTCGGTTTTACTATGTCGTACAACGTTTTTCAGCTACACGCAGGCAGGGATTTTTACCACTAAGCTACCTACGATGAACTGAACTTTAAATTTACCACTTTCCAGTCTTACGAAGCACGAACCCCCTGCTTGCGTATAGGTGATGTTATGCGGTCGGCTTTCATTTTCTCTTCTTTCTCGTTAATTTGTCAAGCAAAGTTACTAAATTTGCAGTCAAGCAATTTCAATTTTTGAATTATGTATTTCAGCAGACCTTGGACTTCTATCTAAGTGATAGGCAGTCCTGAATAAATTCCAATCAATCTTTTAGGGCAAGACAATCAGTCTATGCTTTGTGTGTGCAGTCATTTTTTTTGATGGCATTGCTTTGTCGTAGTTGCTCTGTCGGGTAATACTGTCTATTCACTTCTCTGTGATTTGAATTCAAGTATTCACCTGTAAGACTTGAAAAAGAGTCTCCGAAACCTCATACAAAAAGATTCAGATCCGCAATTGGTTAAATTTGTCAATTCGATAGATTCAGTACCTGAGGTTGAAACCGCGTAAGTATTTGTCTAACAAGTCCGAATTTTACGATTTTACCCGTCAGAACTGAAGTGCCCCCCAAAAAAATTGTATCCAACTTTTGGGGGTCACTTCAAACTTCGATAGGGATAATTTTCAATTTTGGGGACTTGTTAGACAGTCTCATTATCTGGTAGCAGTTTACACAGCACCGGATCGTTTTTGATACGCTCCAGTTCCTCCTGCACAATCTGCTTCACCTCTTCCTTGATGCGCCGGTAGTTCGCCTGCACCGTTTCCTTCATGCGGTCGTTGCCGTCCTCGTCCGTGAAGTTTGTAATGACGGGAATTTTCTTGTAGGCACTTTCTTCCCGTTTCACCTTTTCGGCATCCACCACAATCTCGCAATGAAAAATCTTCTGCTCGATACGCTCGTTGAAGTTGTCGGATACAGAACCGACAAACATTCCCTGCGTAAGCCCGGAAATCTTACTCGGTGGAATGAGCGCGTCCATCTGCGTGTTGATGGAGGTGGAAACATCCTGCCGGTTGATGGAGATGGACTGCCGTTTCTGCAACACCTTACCGAACCGCTCGGATAAAGTCTTGGCGGTCTCGCCAACGACCTGACCGCTGAAGATGTTACCTACCGTATTGATAACCACCTTTGCCTCCTTGTCTCCATAATCGCGAACCAACTGCGAGAAGTCTTGGAAGCCTAAACACACCGCCACCTTGTTGCTTCGTGCCGTAGCAATCAGGTTATCCAATCCCTTGAAATAGATGGTCGGCAACTCGTCAATGATAACGGATGATTTGAGTTGTCCCTTCTTGTTGATGAGCTTCACGATACGGGAATTATACAGACCGAGTGCCGCACCGTAGATATTCTGACGGTCGGGATTGTTACCCACGCAGAGGATTTTCGGCTCTTCGGGATTGTTGATGTCCAGCGTAAACTCGCTGTCTGACATCACCCAGTAGAGCTGCGGTGAAATCATCCTCGAAAGCGGGATTTTTGCCGACGCTATCTGACCCATGAGCTGCTCCGCAGCCCCTCCAAGCCACGCATCCATGAACGGCGAAAGGTAGTTCTCCAGCTCCGGATAAGAGGTCAGTATCGGAAATATATCCTCGTAACGGCGGTTCAGAAACTCGATAGCATGGGGAAAGGTACAATACTTCCCGTTCTTGTAGATTCTTAGGTACCAAATGATGGCTGCAAAGAGGATAATCGGACTCTCCACGAAAAAGTCGCCCTGCTTCTGGACCCACGTCTTGTTGAGGTTGAGCATGATGGTGTATGCACTCTCATAAGCATCGGAAATGTCACTCATGAAATCCGGGTGAATGGGATTGCAGCGATGACTTCTGCGAGGATCATCAAAGTTGATGACATAGAACTGGGGCTTGACCTTATATCCATTCTGATGGTTCATCATGTGGTTGTAGGCAATCGTCGAAAGGTCGGGAAACTTGAAATCATAGATATACATTGAATACCCCTTCTCTATCTGCTGTTTGATGTAGTTGTTCACTACAGCAAAGGACTTACCACTACCCGGTGTACCTAACACGATGGTGGCACGGAATGGATTGACTACATTGATCCATCCTCTCTGCCATTTCTTCTTGTAATAGAATCGTGTTGGCAGATTGACGGAATACTCGTTCTCCATGAGTTTGGTCTCCTGCATGAAACTCTCGTTCTCATTATTGAACACATCCTCCATGAGGTTGTGTTTCAAGAGTCTGCTCATCCAGAGTCCTCCCATCAACAGGCAGATATAACCCGCTGTCATTGTAAATATGTACAGCGTGGCATTGCCCAAATTAGATATAGGCAACAATAATATCCACCAGTTGAGGAAGAACAGACAGGAGCCAACGACAAGAACCGTCCAAATCCTGTTCCAACTCATCTTTTCTGCTTTCACGCCCTTGGTTCCCAGACATGAGAGCGCCAGGAGTAAAAGCGAGAACAGCTTGGTGTAGAGGATAGAATGAAACAAGCCACCTGTACGGTTGAAGTTGATAAGGATTCTGTCAACAACCCCGATTGTCACTCCCCATATGTGCATTGCCTCGTAGCAATACCAATACACATTCATAATTGCGAGTATGATACTCACAGCACGGAGAAAATCCATAATTTTCCCCAATGCTCTTAAATCGTCTTCTTGTGCCATTGTTTTTTATTTTGAAGTTATACAAATTGTTTTTGATTGAAGGCTGACTTTCTCCATTGCATAAGAAAGTCAACCTTGATAACACGATTAAAGACTTCGCCCTTTTCGTTTCTTCTTCTTTCTACGCAACTCCCTGTCAAATGCAGCTTCCTGTGCTTCATTTGAAGGACCTCCTCCAGACATGAGTCCAAGACCGCTGCCGTATTCATCGAACAAGCCAGAATCGTGACGCTCTTGTTCTGAGATTGCACCATCTTCCTTTGGAATGGCAAGCGGTATCGGCTGTTCGTTCTCGTAAGGCAAGGTGAAGTGCTCCTGTAGAGCATTGGCAGAAAGATCCGTTCCAAGCCTTGAACCATTGAACACGCTTTGGGTGCGGTGGTCAATGAATGTTGCTCCGTAGATACGGCCGTCAGCTGTATGGCGGAAAACGACATCAATACCCTTTGCTTTCAGCAACTCAACGAACTTATCCTTATGGTAAGTCTGCTTCAAGACTGCTTCCACGCTATGACGGGTCATCTCGGAGAGTTTCTTTTCCTCCTTGAACTTCTTGGTAGAATAAGCGAACCGTTTTTCTATTGCCTCCACACCGACAGATTTGTCAATCTTGGAAGCCTTGAAAGGATTTCCAACTTTGTTGCCCAGTCCGTCAGTGGCAGAATAGACGAAGCCATGATACTCACGACCGCCAACTTCGCCTCTGACCTCCTCCAAGGATATATTATATAAGGAAAGAAGTGCACGGTATTCGCCCAATGACTGGAACCTGTAGGTAGCGCAGAGAGATTTTACGGTGTTGGCAACCTGCTTCTTCACATTGCCTTGGCTTATATCCACCTTACGGAGTGGATTGTCTGCCTGACGTTGCTTGCGGTCTGCCTTGTGGAGATTGTACTTCTCCTCCAAGTCACGGGTGATAGCCTTGCTCCTATGGTAGTTGTATCGGCTATCCAAACACTTGCCGTTTTCATCCACTCGGATGGTCACGATGTGCATGTGATGACGGTCGATATCCTCATGCTTGTAAACCATGTATGGCTGGTTGCCATATCCCATGCGCTCCAAGTATTCCCGTGCGATGTTCTCCATCTCCATATCCGTCAGCACATCATCAGGATGCGGATTCAGGGAGATATGCACGACAGGCTTTTCCGTTCTGATGTGCGGAGAAAGGTATCGTTGGAAATCACGCAAGGCATTGGCGATGCTCGTCTTTCCCGAACAATCATCGAAGATCTTGTTCGTTGCCAAGAGCTTTCCCTCTTCCTTGTTAATCTTCTCACCATTGTATGCCAGTGCGCCATACAATGAACTTCCGAAACTTATCTTTGCGACCATCTTTCCTCAAACTTACGGGTTAGTTCAACTATCTCACGGGTAAGAGAGACCAGTTCCCTGGTGCAGTTCTCCAACTTATAGAGCAAAGCCATCGCCTTTTTCTCTGAGAAATGACAACGGAGTTCCTTGACAACCTGGTTGTAGTTGTTGCCAATCATTCGGTACTGCGAGTGAAAAGAAGAAAGCTTGGTGTAGTATTCCACCAATGTCTTGTCCTCGCGCAGCACCTTGAACGGCTCGCCGAAAATACGTGCCTTGGCAAAGACAGCCTTCGCTTTCACATCAGTCTGCTCATACATGACGAGGAATTTCATCCACTCGTCATCGTCGAACCGAAGCATCACATGGTGCGACTTCGGGTTCAGCTTGGGGATTCGTCCCCCTCGTTTTCTTTCTGTGTTCATATTAAATGGATTAAGTGGTACATGCGGCAATAATGGAATTGCACAAACTATCGTCAGATTGGAACATGGGGAGCCCGACTTCGGAGAGGCTACCAACCCGGCAGGGCAAGGTCTTTGGAGAGTAACTCCAAAGGTTTTGAGTAACTCAAAACATACCTTGCTATGTCTTTGAGGACATAAAAATCCGCTTAGGGTGGATTGAAGTTAGCCTTCGTAAGAAGCTGTCCCATCCCGAATGGAAGCTGTTCGGGAAATCCTGTCCTTTGCGGAGCATCAAGCCTTGTTCTTGTCGGAACGATATGGATGCGCTATCCATTGCTTTGCCTTTCGGGTGCAAAATTACGGCTAAAAATGCGCCCTTGTAACAATGCGACCCCAGACAACCACTGCAACTATCGGCAACATGCTGCCACAGGATTTGAAAACCATTGTTTTTCGGAAATTTCGTTGTTATTTTGCAGCCAAACATTGAACCAATGATTTGAAAATATGATGAAACAAGCATTTGCAGCAACGAATAAGCCTGTCACTATTGCAGCGTCTCTTTGCATCCATGATGCTCCACTGACGTACAGACTTACTGATTCACTGTCGTACTGTCGTATGGAAATGATGAAGCATTGCAACAGTTCAAGGTCTCCATAATGGAGCAATGACCGATAGACATGGACATCAAAGTGTTCATATCTTTGAATTGGCAGGAAATCATAGAAACGAGTAATCAACAATTTAAAAAGTTAACGATATGAGTAAGACAAGATTTGTTGCGTTCGCAACACAGAAAGGCGGAATAGGAAAGTCCACCATCACGGCTCTTGTAGCCAACTACTTTCACAATGTCAAGGGTTACAATGTGGCGGTCATAGACTGTGACGAGCCACAATACAACCTTGCAGACCTGCGAGACGAGGAACTGGAACTCATCAAAAGCAGCGACTATTTCAAGGCGCAAGCCTGTGAGCATTTCAAAAAGCTGGGCAAGAAGTCCTTCAGCGTAACGAGAAGCAATGCTGTCAATGCGCTTGACGACGCAGAGACAGTGTTGAATGAAACAGAGGTTAAACTTGACTTCATCTTCTTTGACATGCCTGGAACTATCAAAAGTGAGGGCGTCATGAAGACCTTGTCTCAGATGGATTACATATTTGTACCCGTCAGCGCAGACCGCTTTGTTGTAGAAAGCGCAATGAGCTTCATGCAGTTGTTCCACGACAACTTTTTGACACAGGGTTGGTCGGTCACCAAGGAACTTGCTTTCTTTTGGACAATGGTTGACAAACGAGAACGCACGAGTTTGTATGATGTATATGAAGGTATGTTCAAGTCTCTCGACTATTCGGTTCTCAACACACGACTGCCAGACAGCAAACGTTTCAGAAGAGAGCTGTCGGAGAACAGAAAGGCAGTGTTCCGTTCCACCATCTTTCCATCAGACCCAAACCTGTTGCGAGGGAGTGGCATCAAGGAGTTGTCCGACGAGATTTGTGAAATCATAAAGACATGAGCCTATGGTAAGCAGAAAAATCAACACTGACGCAATAGATGAAAATCTGCTCATTGCCTCTATTGGCAAGAGCAAGATTGGCACGACAACGGCATCCATTCTTGACGGAGCTTCCCAATCCCAAGTGAAAGATACCGAAGAGAAAGAAGAGGTTGGCTGGAAGTCCCAATGCTCGCAGACCGATAAGCCGCCAATTTCACGCAAGCCTCCCAAGGCTTCTTCGGAAAGTTACGATTCGGCATTCTTCAAGCGAAACGAGATAAAGACTCGTCAATGCGTTTATATCAGCCGTGAGATACACAGGAAAATTTCAAGAATAGTCAGTGTGCTCGCAAAGCATGAGTTGACAGTCGGTGGTTACATCGACCTTATTCTTGAGAGACATCTTAAAGAGAACCAGGAAGAAATCAACGGCTTGCTGAGAAAAGAGATTGACGATTGGAATATGTAACAAAAAGGAACAAGCATGACAATGGAAACTATATTCTTGATAGTCTTGGCTGCATTCAATGTTTGGACTATCTATTTTTACAACAAGTTGCTTCTTGAAGTTGCGAACGGCAAGGAAAAGGAGAAAAAACCGCCTATCGACCCGATGGCACTTGTAGGCAAAAGTCTTTTCAAAGTGTCCCAACTGCGGAAGAAAGAAGAAACGGAACAAAAACAAACAGAATCCATGTCCGTATCGGATAATGACGTGACATTTGACGATTCTCCAAAGAGTACGGCACGGATTTCTGACGAACAGCTTGATGACGTGTTTACGAATGTTCGCATAGAAGATATTGGTATGAAATATTCTGACAACGAGGAAGATGCCGATGTGCCACAAGCCAAAGGGTCAAGTTTTGAGGACATTGACGCAGCTGTGAATACCGTCAAGGCACCGAAAGCAACGGACAAGGAGAAAAGACATGCAGGCAAGGTTTTCCATGAGATGGATGGCAACCAATTCTATGAGAAATTCATGGAGAACAGCGAGGAGTGCAAGAAGAACATCCATGATTACGTCACCTTCTACTTGCAAACTCACAAGATTGTAGAGATTTCCAAGCCAAAGAAAGAGTTTAAGGTGCCAGACAGTATAGAGGACTTCAATATCCTCGACTTTGTATAACAATTTAATAGGAGAATTATGGAAAGAACAGAAGAGAACAATGCAACAAAGGATAGATTTGCACATGTGGGCAAAACATTCTCGGAAATGGACAGCGAAAAGCTACAAGCTGAAATCGCAGAACGCTCAAAGATTATTAAACGCAAAATAGATGCGTTGATGGAATTGCATATGTCAGGTATCTGACAAAAACTGTTGAAGTCGGATTTTCAATAGTCAACAAGTATTTCAATAGCAGAGAATTTGTATAACAATTAAAAAATGATTATGGCAGACAAAACAAAAAACTGTGGTAAAGGACAACTCACTTCGACAGATGCCAAGGAGTTGTATGAGGCTTTCATGAGAAATTATGAAGAGACAATGGAGGAAGCTGGAAAACAGATTGACGCTTGTCTTGAAGAGACATTTCAAGACCGTACATCGTCAACTATTTCCGACAAGGAGGAGTGTTTTGATGAAGATGCAGCATATGAGAATTATGATGTGGGTGAATTTGAGCCAATCGACAGAATGGAGAAAGAGCGTGCTGAGCAGTATGTCGGCAAGTTCATGGCAAATGCAGGTTTTACCGCAAGATATGGCAGACATGTTGGCATCAGCGAGGACATTCATGAGCGTGTGACTAAATTTGTCAGTATCGTAGGCAAGGGAAAGATTTCCATTGCAAGTTATGTGGATAACATCATCAACGAACACTTCAATGCCTATGCAGCCGAAATCAAGGCTGCATTCGATGAAGGTCTCAAGTCGTATCGCCTCTGACAATAAATTAAGAGTACGCCAATGAAAAAGAAAGACTACGGCTAAAATCTCAGCTTGCCACTGAATCCACAGGACGGCATCATGCCACATTAGTAAGCAAAAGTGTCAATCGCCAGATAGGACTATCTCCCAAGGAACAGAAAAAAACGATTTATGAATAAAGGACAGTCCTTTTGATTTGGGCTGTCCTTTGTTATTCTGCAAGCATCGCAGATAAGGGCAAGAGGGTTTCTTTGCCACTTTCTTTTCCGCTCCTCGGCTCATGATTCCTAAGACATCACCAAATTTTTGAGAGCTTTTTTGTGTTAAAATAAGCAAAATTGCCCCCAGAAAGCATATAGTCATACCTACCCCTGTAGCAGAAGAAGACATTTTTTGACTTTTCTGTTACAAAAAAAACGATACGGAACTCTTTCTTTTAATAGCTTTTTGCTCGATTCCTAATTAGTTATCCGTATCTGTCCTCACAAGACTATAAGAGACAATGGTACATTGTCATAGTTCACTTGCTTTGGACTTTTCAATATGTAAGTTCTTTCTGTCGTCAGAGGTGTTCAACACTTCCCATTTTCTCTTTTGCTTGCCTATGGCAAACATTCTGCAAATGAGCTTAAACTTGACGGCATTCAATGCCTTACGCTTAGTATCAGAATCTTTTCTGCCTCCTAACTTTCGATTATAAAACATTTGCATTTCCACATCGTACTCAACAGCTCTCAATGCCGCCATAGACAGGTCAGCTTTCACTTGACCGTTACAGTGTGCGGAAGGTCGGGCACGCCATTTCACACTGGTACCAGAAGTGTGACTGCATGGAGCTACGCCAACATATCTCGCATATTGCCGAGCTGTGTCAAAAGCGGTAAAGTTTCGTGTGATGGCAATTATGTTTGTTGCATTGACAAAACCAATTCCTGGTATCGTCAACAGATTCTGAAAAGTGTCAAAGACATCTTCCTCCTTGGACATTAATTCACACTCTTCCTGATCTATCTTCTCAATGTCATGATTGAGCTTTTTAATGTAGCTCTCATACATGGCAGAATCCTCTTTCGTTTCAAACATCTGCATTCGGTTCATAAAGTTTGTCCGTTGCTCCACAAGGAACTTACGCTCATTGACAAGTTGCTTCAATTGTTGCATAGCCTTGCTTGGCAACTTGTATGGCTTGGCACATTCCGTGCCATCATAACGATAGAGGAAGTCAGCTATCTTTGCAGAGTCATTCTTGTCTCGCTTATCTATTGTCCCCATAGGATGATGTTTTACTATACGTGTACTAAGCATACAGAAAGAGTAATTCTTGGACGTGAGGAATTTTTCCAAGTCCAAGGAGTAGCAACCTGTAAATTCCATGCCAAACAGGGCTTGGGAAAGTACCACACGGCTCTTTTTGAGCCATGAGCACATATCGCCAAATCCCTTGCGAGTGTTGTTGAACACCTCATGAGGGAACATTTTGATGTTGGTGTCCTCACGAAATATAGATACATCTATGACATTTTTAGAGATGTCAATGCCTACAAATGATTTATTTTTCATATCTTTGCACCGCTTTACGAAAGGAACTCTCTATGTCAGGATAAGCCAAATCTTTTAAAAGCTGGGACGGACAGCTAATTCCCTAAAAGGCACTGAGTCTGACATTTCGGGCAGAGGAGACTATATCAAGGGAAAGGGCTTTGCCTAAGATTAAAAAGTTCACTACCTCTGTCTGGAGTTCCTTCCTTTTGAGGATTCCTCGCAAAGGTAGTGCCAAAAGCAACCAAGAGACTCTATCATGGTATAGTGATGGTCTTAAAACACTGTTAGTTCACTCCTGGTTGCTTGTTTTTCCCATTTCGATAATTGTCCGTCTCCACATACGGAGTACCTCGTTTTATAACGGCAAACATACGGAGTATCATCTTAAACTTGATTGCATTAAACACTATTCCACTGCATTTCTCCTTTCTCTTGCGTTCCCAGTAATCTCTGATGTTCGGAATGTGCTGCATGCAAACCAAACAGGCAATGGACAAATCTGCCTTTGCCTGTTTAAAACCTTTCTTAGAGACTGACGAGCCTTTTCTCACAGATGTACCAGATTCTTTCTTGAAAGGAGCGACACCAATATAGCAAGCGTATTTACGTGGGTTATCTATTGCCATGAAGTTTTCGGTCAAGACAATGGTTTCAAGTGCGACAACACGCCCAATACCAGGTATTGATGTCAGCAGGGAAAAGTTCTTGCTGATGTCCGCATCTTCTTTTATGTACATGTCAATTTCATTGTCTATGCCTTTAAGTGCATCATTGAGCGTTTTAAGTTGCCCATTCTTACGTTCCACAGACAAATCTGTGTCATACGCACATATATCATGAAGCTGCTGCTTGTAAAGGACTGACTGCTTGACTGTCTGCTTGCGTTCCGCCAAAAGCCTCTTCAACTTAAAATATACAGGAGAAGGAAGTTTTGATGGGTTGCGAAGAATCTTTCTGTGGTTCTGCTCACAGTAAATGGCTATGCGGAAAGAATCAAGCTCGTCAGTCTTGATGCGGTCGAGCGAACGCAGTCCATCATCCAAGTCTGGCTCAAAGCGATGCATCTTGCGAGGTTCCACCATCCTATAAATATAATGTTTCTCTTCCAACCACAGTCTAAAGTTTTGGGTGTAAAGTCCTGTATATTCCATACAGAACAAGACTATATCAAACCCCTTGCTTACCTTTGCCACCCATGAACCAATTTTCTTGAAACCTGCATTGTTGTTGCTCACCTTTATATGGGCTTTCTTCCAATCAATGCTTTCTCCGTCATAATAAGCAAGGTCGAGAGTCTGCTTTGAGACATCCACGCCTATGTAAAGTTCTTTATCCATAATTTTGACATTTAATAGTTAAATGGAATCAAGAAAGTTGGCTGGATTATATAAGGACTATGACATGAGAAAGGGCATACCTTGAAAGAAAGATAGTTCACCTTAACACCCATTAACCAAATATCCTAACTTGATTCCTGGGTGCAAAGGTAAAAGAAAGAAAGTGGCGGAACGAATTTTCATCGCTCCGCCGATATGGATTTTATGTTGTTGCAACCATTCGTTGCTCTATAAGTCTTGCATTGCTGTTCACCAAGTTGATGATGTCGGCATGGTGCTCGGTATCCTTGTTCTGTAGTCCGTGGCATTGTACGACTTTCATCTGTTCGAGTGAAAACTCCACGGTCTCAACCCTTTGTTCGGCTATTCTTGCTGAGAAGATGATGCAGTCGGGATTGAGTGAATAGTTTGTACCGTTGCCTACGCAATGATGCATCGCCTTGCCCTCAAGAACGTGCTCCTTGACGCTTTCAAGCATTCTCACCACGATATTGCCGTCCGTGAACATCAAACCGAAGAAACGGCTCTTCATTTCCTTGAACTTGTCCTCGTTCTTCAATGCCTTGCGTATCTCCTCCTCGGTGCGCTCCTTTTCTTTCTTGGCTCTGATTTTATCGGATATTCTGTCGTGCTCGGCTTCAAGGTTGTCGGGGCAAATGTAATGTGGACTTCTGATGTCTTTGCCCATTTCTACCAACATACAGATGTAGTCCGCCCATTTGCCGATGTCTGTAATAAGGTAATGGTTGCGGTTGGCTATCTTGTAGGCATTCCAACAAGTTTCCAAGTGCCGTGGATGGTCTATGAAGTGGCGGACGTGTCCGTAACGACATTGTTTCATCATCGTTTCGATGCGGTGGTCTGTCAGCATCGCCTTGAACAATGTAAGCGGTTCGATGCCGTGAAACGCTCCGTCAAAGCCGTTGCGCCATATCTGAGGAATGACTTTCATATCGGGGCAGACCGGAAATGAAGCAATATGCTGATAGGTGGTGTTGTCCTTGCGCAGTTCAATGTCGGAGTCGTAGCAGAACGTGTCCATATAGATACCCATTGTGCGCTTGCGTGCCATAACCTCCACCTTGCCTTTCTCGTTCATCCAATAGCGTGCCACCTCCCAACAATAGATGTCTGCCTTTTGTCCCTTGCGGTAATAGGCTTTCATCTGATATGCTCGCATGAGTTGCAGTCCCTTGCGCTCGGAGAGTACACTGAAATAGGTAGAAGACATTGCCTTCTGTCGCTTGGTGCGCTGCACTTCCAACTTTGCCTTACACTTCGGGCAGACACATTTGTCCGCATCCTCGTCCGTAGTCCAAGTGTGTCCGCAGTCCATGCAAGTGGTCTGTCCGTGCTTCAACTGAAAGGCATAGTGGTCAAGACATTTACGGAATGCCCATTGCATTTGCGCTCCCTTGATAGGTCGCAACCCCTTGTTTGAGGTTACGACTTGCTTCTGATATTTCGTTCTTGGTTTCATAACGTGTCGAATAATGATGGTTGGTGTACTTCTGTTTCCGTTCTCTGTGAGGTGCGCTTGGCGGTATCTCTGTTACGCATCTTGTTCATCTGCTCTTGCTGATATTGGCGGATGGCTTCCTGTCTTGCCTGTGCCTTCTCCTCCTCTGTGAGTTCGATGTGGTGGTTAACAGACACTTGGCAGTTCAATGGTTTTCCTACCTCGATGTCCTTCTCCTCGTAGTAGTGGATGGCTTGCCCATATATCTCGTCATCGCAAAAGCCGTTGCAACCGCTCTTCTGTACCCAATTAAGGATATAGGTGACGCAATCGTCTATGTTCTTGTCGGGGTTGTCATACTTGGCTGCAAAGAGTTCGTCCTCCATTGCACGCTCCTCCAAATAGGCTTGTATGGTTCTCTTGAAATATTCTGTAGTGTTCATGTCTGATGTTGTTAAAGGGGTTGTTACTCGTGATAGATGATGTCGCAGTCCTCAACTTCTGTAGGCAGTCCGAAGAACGGATAATGGCTGAAGTAAGGTTCTGTGCACATGTCCTCGTTGTATCTTGGACTTACTATCTCAATATTATTCTTGCGTATGGCTTCGTCCACCATACGGATTTCCTCGTCTGTCAGTCCGCTTGCATCGCCATTGATGATGTAGCAGAGTGCCCATGTAGGTATCGCTTCAATGCTTCTGTTCATATCGCTTGTACTTTAAAGTGTTAATAACCAAATGAATGTTCCAATCAGTACCACCATAGAAAGAATGGAAATGATGATGCCGAAGATGAACTTCACAATTCCCAATATGACTTCACCGACTATGCAGAGAGCCATATATCCCAACCAAGCCACCAAAGTGATGAGGGTTGAGCCGACTGCGGAGAGTAATCTCCACCAAGTCTGTGTTATGTTGATGTTTGTTGTCATATAGCCTTGAATTAAATTTATTTGCGGTTCCAGGAGCTGAAGGGAAGTTCTCGTTTCTTCACCTTTTTGTCGCTCCCTTTTCCGACATTTTTTTTGCGTCTTCCTGTCGCATCGGTCGTTTCGTTTCAGGTGCCTTTCAAGGGCGGCGAGGCTGGAAATACAAGGTTTTTCGGAAAAATACTACCCAACGGTGTGGAGATTTTTTCGAAAACCGAAGGCTCGACCTTTTATTTCCAAAGCCCGCTGCCATACCTTTGCACCTGCACGATAACGGTTGATGCCAAAAGGAAAGACCTTGTGGAGGAAAGAAAATCAGAGCGACAAATGAAAATAGAAACTTCACGGAAGTTTTTGGACTGCACGATTATCGCATACTCATTTCTGAGAAATGGATACAATTACTGTCTTGCAAATGTTTTTAGGAAAATGGAAATCGCATACAAGAATGGCACAGTCTTCAGAGAAATTCCGATGAAAGAAGAGTATGGCTTGTCCATGCTTCTTGCATCGGGTTTTCTCCAAGGCTGTGCAGCCAAGCATAAAAGTGGTCGTTGAGGTTTACATCAATGACTTCTTTCTTGCGGTGGAGTATGCAAACAAAATGGTACGGCAAATCAAGGAATGGTGTTTCTTTTGATCGGTTAGCCTGCAACCGACAAAAAGAAGCACTTTTCCTCATGCCGTACTACTAAGACATGAAAGGGTGGCGTGCCACTGTTTCATGTCGTTTGGATTGTGCGGTTAAAATGGAACTGCGAGTTGTGGCTATAAAAGTCAGCCGTTGTCAGCACGGCAAACAAAGAAAAGTCCTTGGCTGTATAGTCTTGAAGCATTTCAAGGCATACCGCCAAGGATTTTTCTTGCCGTGCCATAGTCGGAGGAAGTTAGTCTGAGGTACGAGGACTGTCTTTCTTCGACGACGGCTGACTTTTATACAAAACACACGACAGGATGAGAATATGCAAACGAAATAGACCATTCAAAAAACAGGAACCCTTGCCACATAAGTTTGAATGGATTGAAATGGCAATAGCAAAGAATAGAGAAGAATATGGTTTAATGAAAACAGATTTATCCAAGCAAAAAATCGAGGATAAAAAATCTTAAAACATTCTTTATCCCCGATTAAATATCGTACCTTTGCAACCGAAAGAGTTCTTTGGATGGTTATGCAAATCACAGCAGGATGCCACATTCTGTTTATTTCTAATTCGTAACCTCTTCTTTTTACGAGATAAAAACTTATCTCATTCTCAATCACTTATAAAAAATACGTACTTTCGTTAAAGGAAACAAATAGTTGCCCTACAGCATCGGCAAGGCAGCAAACAGACAAACGGGGCTGTAATACCTAATTACGGTCGCATGTGTTTCTCCAATATCGGGTAAAGTATCTCAGCATACCTCATAAAGCCCAAATCGGTAAAATGAATGCCGTCTACTGTAGCCTCCCCGTCGTGGCCGATGATGTCACGGGAAGCAAGGAAATAGATGTTTTTCTCTCCACGTTGCTTCAAAGAACGGAAAAAGGCATTCAATGTCTCATTCTTGTCCTTTACCTCCTTGGCAATCCTGGTGTCAAAAGGAGAGTGGGTAAAGAGAGGGTCTTCCACGAAAAGGACAGGCGTATCGGGATGCTTGCTGCGGATAGTGGTATAGAATTTATCGGCACGCTCTCTCATTTGCTCCACGGTAGCATTGGGCACAAAGTCGAGGACAAACATAGAAGCGTCCACACCGGCTATGACATCGGCAATCTCCAGGTCGAGCAAGGCATTGCCGCTAAATCCCAGATTGATGCACTCACGATTGAGCCAACGTTCCAGAATATTGGTATGCGCCATGCCGGGACGGGAAGCGCAGCCTCCCTGCAAGATGCTGGTACCATAGAATACCACCGGCTTCTCACGTTTCGGCAAGTCTACTGCCGGCGGGGTAATGGCGGATAAAGAATCCACGCCGATGGAAAGCGAGGTAACCCCATCATATAAAGAAAGGTACAAAAGGTATTCGCGCTCCTCGGGCAACATATTGCTTACGATAGTCGCCTTATTGATTTTGCCCTGCGGACGTCCGCTACCGGCAAATATCCACTTACCGTCTTGCAAGCAGTAGAGGTCGAGGCCTTTAATGCCGGTCGGTGTCATGTGGTTCATACTCATATTGTTCCTTACTTCCCATTTGGCAGAAATGCTTGTAGAGTTGGAACGGAAGCGCACGGCGAGTCCGGCACTGTTGCGGCCTAAGTCCCACAATGGCTTGCGGGAGATGTTCTGCAGAGAGTCCGGCAGACGCTCATAGCGGGTAAGGGTAGATTCTGTTGCTTTGCCCAGAAGGGGGAAGGCGGAAGCATCATGATAGATAGTCTGGGCATTGGCAACAGCGGCCAACAACAAGCCCATCAAAAGAATTCTGGTTCTCATATGACAAGATATTAAGTGTTAAGTATCAGATGGCAAAGATACAAGGTTTCTTTGAAAAACGAAGAAATGGAAGTATTTTACATCAATTAACTCCCACATGCTTGTTTCTTTACGAAACATTCGTAATTTCGCAAAAAACAATTTATATGAGACACATTCATTTACTCTTAGCAGGCTTCCTACTGTGCATCTGCTGTACCCTGCAAGCCAAAAACCGTGTGATTGACCAACCACCGTTTATCGTAAGAAACACGACTTCCATCGAAGTGAGTAAAGTAGTCATCAGTGACACGGCAACCGTGCTCCACATCTATGCCAAGTATCGTCCCAAGTACTGGATACAGATTGCACCCGACAGCTACCTGACAGACAATAACGGAGAAACCTACCAACTGCGTTCCGGTATAGGCATCATACCAGGTAAAGAATTTTGGATGCCCGAATCGGGCGAAGCGGAATTCCAGCTGGTCTTTCCTCCCCTATCCGACAATGCTACCTCCTTCGACTTCACCGAAGGCGAAAAGGTGGAAAACGGATTCAGCATCTGGGGAATACAACTGAAAAGCAAGAAACTGCCGGAACTGGCACTTCCCCAGAACGCCGTAGTACACAAAGCCGACCCTAAT
Organism: Bacteroides sp. AM41-16; assembly: GCF_003603495.1. Lineage (NCBI taxonomy): Bacteria > Pseudomonadati > Bacteroidota > Bacteroidia > Bacteroidales > Bacteroidaceae > Bacteroides > Bacteroides sp. AM41-16. The sequence continues at coordinate 17,215 of NZ_QTNE01000020.1, forward strand.
GCCGAACTTCCCGAACCGGTCATCCAATACGGAAAAGCCATGCTGAAAGGAAAACTCCTGGATTCACGCCCCAATATGGGAATGCCAATCAGTATTGCCGTGTGGGAGAATGTCAAAGGAGACATCACGGACATACCACTCGACATCCAGCCTGACGGCAGTTTCACCAAAGAAGTAACATTGCCCGGCACTACCCCATGTACCATATATTTGGGTAGAGAGCATATGCTCCAGTTCTTCATGGAACCCGGCAAGACAACAGAAATATACGTCAATCTACGCGAAGCTTCCCGGCGCAAGTCTAAATTCCACAGCGAAGGGAAACCCTATGGAGAAATGGTATATATCAACGGACCGCTGGAAACCGTGGCACAAGAATTGAACGGAAACCACCTCGGCATCGACATGCAAGACAAGCTCTATCAAAACATAGCTGCACTGGCTGGCAAGGATATTGATGCAGCCAAAGCATACGTACTTCAAATATCCGACGAAACACAAGAAGCAATAGACAAGTTGCCTTATAGTGCTTCTACCCGACAACTTTTGACTATCAATAACAAACTGATTACAAATGCCATGCTGTCTTCCGTTGCCAGCATCTTGACATCGGCTGCCCTACACGCCAATCTCATCAAACGGGAGGAAGCAAACAACTACTATCAGGAACTTGCCCGGAAAGTACCCGCCAACTACGTGTCCGACGAAGATATGAGTATATTGAATGTGCCGCAGGCAGTCTTGTCCAACCAGTATGTACAAATGGCTTCAAGGAATGTCGAACGGAGTGGAGAATTGGCCAAAGCCTGGGGAACCGACAAAGGTATCTTCTTCGATATAGCCCGTAATGTCACCCTCTACCGGGGTATCAAGAACTTCACCCCGCTCACCGACGAGCAAAAGGCCACCGTTGTCGCCATGCCCGCCGCATACCGTGAAATGCTGACTGCCGCCAATGACGAACTGCTGGCACAACTCGAAGCCAACAAGAAAAAGACGGGCTACACCATCAACCAAGTGGACGCCAACGTCAGCAACGAAGATTTGTTCACTTCCATCATCAGCAAATTCAAAGGAAAAGTATTGTTAGTAGATTTCTGGGCCACTTGGTGCGGTCCATGCCGTATGGCAAACAAGACGATGGCCCCCATGAAGGAGGAACTGAAAGACAAGGATATCCTATATCTGTACATCACCGGCGAAACCTCCCCCTTGAAGACCTGGGAGAATATGATTCCCGACATCCACGGCGAACATTTCCGTCTGACAGATGCCCAATGGAAATACCTATCGGATGCATTCAAGATAGAAGGGGTACCGACTTATCTGATTGTAGACCGCGAAGGAAACACCACGTTCAGACAAACCGGCTTTCCGGGAGTGGAGAAGATGAAGGAAGAGTTGCTGAAAGTGACTAAATGACAAACTGATAAAACAAAAAAACAGCAGGCTTATCACCTGCTGTTTTTTTGTTTTATCAGTATACCGCCATTACTTTTCAGCCCATTCCTTGGCTCCCTGCTCCTTCAGTTTAGCAGTAAATGCCCTTGCCTTCTCCATAGCAGCCGCTTCCTCTTCCGGACTTGCATACGCATGCTTGTAGCCTTTCACCACATTCCATTCACCACGGGTGAAATCAGGGAATGCCACAGCCGCACAACCGTTGTCCATGGAAAGTTCTCCCAATTCTGCAAGGCAGCACCACTCGGCAAGATCGTATACATCCATATCCAACGGAAGACCGTTCTGCAGGCAATATACCAGACGGCTGTCCATCACGAAGTCCATGCCACCATGACCTCCTACTTCCTTCGCCATCTCACCGTACTTCTTCAAAATGGGATGCTGGTATTTCTCCACGAGTGCCTCCATCTCCGTCTCCGGCAGGAAACCGTGTGAATTCAAATCATCCACTTTGGGCTGAACGCCCGATGCACTCAGCTGGTCAGCGTCAAGCGCATACCCTTCTACCGGATATTTGTTGGCGAATCCCTTGGTGCCCGTAAGCTGATACAAACGGTTATAAGGCTGTGGCGTCATCACATTGTGCTGAATCTCAATCACCTTTCCATTGGCTGTACGAATCATGGTCGTGGTATGGTCACCGTTACGGAACTCCTTGCACTCCTCACCGGTTCTTTTCTCTACCAGCTCCTTGCCTACCACAGACTTGGTATCCATGGCTACCAGCGTTTCCATACGGTCACCACGGTGAATATCCAGTGCTTGCGCCACCGGACCAAGGCCGTGGGTGGCATACACGTCACCGCGATGCTTCATGTTGTAGTCCAAACGCCAGCCCAGCTTGTCATTTTCTCCATTCTTCCAATAATGGTCCCAAAACGGGCTCAAATTATGTATATAAGCACCCTGCGCACGGATAACTTCACCGAACACGCCATGCTGCGCCATGTTCAGCGTATTCATCTCGAACCAGTCATAGCAGCAGTTCTCCAGAATGAAGCAATGCTTACGGGTAGATTCACTCAAGTTAATCAAATCCCAGCATTCCTGCAGATTCATGGCCGAAGGCACTTCTATCGCTACATTCTTTCCATTCTCCAACGCACACTTGGCAACGGGGAAGTGATGCAGCCAGTCTGCAGCAACATAAACCAAATCTATATCATCACGTTTGCAGAGTTCCTCGTATCCTTTGTCACCGGAATAGACGGCGGCCTTGGGCATGGATGCCTTCTTCAAGAGCTCCTGACATTTATCTGCACGGGCCTCTTCATAATCACAAAGAGCCACTACCTGCGTACCCGGAATATAAGTGAAACGCTCCACTGCTCCGGGGCCACGCATACCCAAACCAACAAAACCCACACGGACTGCCTCCAACTTCGGAGTAGTCAGTCCCAATACACTCTTCTGTCCTGCCGGACGCTCGGGAGTTTTGACAACAATGGTACCATTCTGCCATTCCCATTGAGTTCCCTTCTCTGTGGTTTGCACAGTAGAAGTCTGGCTTGTGCATGCACCCAATACGAAGCACATTCCCAGCAACAACGATTTAACTGTTCCCATATTTCTGCTTTATTTAAGGTAAAAGAATTCATTGCAACAAAGACAGCGCAAACCGAATGCAGAATAAAATGAACCCGTTCATTTTTTATGCTGAGGTGCCGCCAGTCTTCGCTTCTTCTGCAAAGATAGACAATCTTAGCCAAAAGAAGATTATCAACAGCCATGTTCTTTTCAATCTGGCAAAAGAATATACACACAGCAGGAACATTTAGATTAATTAACTCACTGTTTGATGTTTATTTACGAAATATTCGTAGATTTGCATTGAATTCATTTAAATACTTTATCCATGGAAAAGTTAACGATACAAGAAGAAGAAGCAATGTTGTACATTTGGGAACTGGGCAGTTGCTTCGTAAAAGACATTGTTGCCAAATATCCCAAACCGGCGCCTCCCTACACAACTGTAGCATCTATTGTGAAAAACCTGGAGCGCAAGCAGTATATCCGTGCCGCACGTGTAGGCAACACTTACCAGTATACCCCGCTTATACGCGAAAGCGAATACAAACGTACCTTTATGAGCGGTTTTGTGCGCAACTACTTTGAAAATTCTTATAAGGAAATGGTTTCGTTCTTCGCCAAAGACCAGAAGATTTCGGCCAATGACCTGAAAGACATTATAGACATGATAGAGAAAGGAAAGGAGTAAACATGTTAGCCTATTTTCTGAAAGTGAATGTAGCGATAGTATTGTTTTACGCATTCTATCGGCTGTTCTTCTACAAAGACACGTTTTTCGGCTGGCGCAGAACCGCACTGCTCTGTTTCTTTGCCGTTTCCGCCGCCATACCTCTGCTAAACATACAAACGTGGATTACGGAGCAGGAGCCGATGGTGGCCATGGCAGACCTCTATGCCAGCGTTGTACTGCCGGAACTCACAGCAGGCACCGAAGCGACTCCGGCCGACTGGAAAAGCATCCTTTCAGAATATGCCAATATCGCCTATTGGGGAATAGCGGCATTGCTGATGATACGCCTCGTCATGCAACTGGCGGGCATCATCCGTCTGGCATGCCGATGCCGCAAGGTACAAATAGGCAACACAAATATACATCTGCTTCCCAAAGCAGACGGACCTTTCTCCTTTTTCCACTGGATTTTTATCCATCCGTCCTCGCATACGGAAGAAGAATTCAACGAAATATTGATTCATGAGCGGACACACGCCCGGCAATGGCACTCCATTGATGTCATCATCAGTGAACTGGTGTGCATTTTTTGCTGGTGCAATCCATTTGCCTGGCTCATGAAACGGGAAATCCGCACCAATCTGGAATATATGGCCGACGCCCGCGTATTGGAAAACGGCTATGACTCCAAAACCTACCAGTACCATCTGTTAGGATTGTCACATCAAAAGGCTGCAGCAACTATCTATAACAGTTTCAATGTTTTACCTTTAAAAAAACGCATCAAAATGATGAACAAAAAGAGAACAAAAGAAATAGGAAGGACCAAATATCTGATGTTCCTTCCTTTAGCGGCCTTACTTATGATTGTCAGCAATATCGAAGCAGTGGCACGTACCACAAAGAAGATTGCAGCGGAAGTCATAGAGGCTGTAGACGCCAAAACCGGACAAGCGGTACCGGAAGTTCAAGCCCCTCAAGTAGCTCCCCTACCGGAACAAGATACGAAAACAGTGACTTACAAAGGAAAGGTAGTGGATAAGGATACTCTCGACAATCCGATTTTTGAGGTAGTGGAACACATGCCCGAATTCCCCGACGGAGGCATGTCTGCACTAATGGAATACTTGAGCAAGAACATCAAATATCCGGAAGCAGCCATGAAGAAAGGTACGCAAGGACGGGCTACCGTGCAATTTGTAGTGGAGAAGGATGGCAGTATTACCAATGTGAAAATATTGCGCGGCATTGACCCGGAATTGGATAAAGAAGCCATTCGCGTCATCAGTGCCATGCCTAAATGGAAACCCGGTACACAACGCGGAGAAGCAGTACGCGTAAGATTTACGGTACCAGTGATGTTCCGCTTGACAGAAGACAAGACCCCGGTGAAGTATGCTCCCATTGAAAACAAGATAGATGAAATGGTGGTAGTGGGTTATGCTCCCGAAGAAGCTACCTACCCGGAAGAGGCAACCGTTTTTGAAGTCGTAGAACAAATGCCCGAATATCCCGGCGGCATGCCCGCAATGATGGAATTCATCGGCAAAAACATCAAATATCCGGTAGCAGCACAGAAAGCTAAGATTCAGGGAAGAGTTACCATACAGTTTATCGTAAATACAGAGGGCAACATCATCAATCCCAGAGTTCTCCGTAGTGCCGACCCTCTGCTGGATGCCGAAGCAATCCGCCTGACTACCATTATGCCTAAGTGGAAGCCCGGCATGCAAAGAGGGCAAGCTGTAAACGTAAAATATACAGTTCCTATCATGTTCCGCCTGCAAGAACCGGAGAAGAGCCCTGCTGTTCAGAATGCCACTGTTACTCCAACTAAATAAACTAATTCTCTCTCTAAACAAGTTTAAATGGAAAAGGAGCAGTTACCCGACGACGGGCAATTGCTCCTTTTCATAAGGAAAACATCCATGTTTATTTATGCACTTCCACAATCCGCGTCGGCGCCATTTCCATATTTCTGCGGTCTACCTGACGGACTACGGCAGCAGCCAGTTGCAGGAAAGCGCGCCCGGTCACCGTATTCTCATCCAAAGCAACCGGAGTCCCCTTATCACCGCTCTCGCAGATACTCTGCACGATAGGAATTTGTCCCAGCAAGGGTACGTTCATTTTCTCAGCCAGTCTCTTTGCGCCTTCTTTTCCAAAGATATAATACTTGTTTTCCGGCAATTCGGCAGGCGTGAACCAAGCCATGTTCTCCACCAAACCGAGAATGGGCACATTCACCTTATCATTGGTAAACATATTGATGCCTTTGCGGGCATCTGCCAGCGCCACAGCCTGCGGCGTGCTGACAACGATAGCTCCTGTCAGTGCCAAAGTCTGCACCACTGTCAAGTGAATGTCGCTCGTTCCGGGAGGAAGGTCGATAAGGAAATAATCCAGTTCTCCCCAATCGGCATCACCAATCAGCTGCTTCAAGGCATTGCTTGCCATACCTCCCCGCCACAAAGTGGCCTGGTCGGGGTCTACAAAGAAACCGATGGAAAGCAACTTGATGCCATACTTCTCTATCGGAACAATCAAGTCACGTCCACCAATGTTCTCTGCCACCGGACGGGCATCTTCCACTTGGAACATCTTTGGAACAGAAGGCCCGAAGATATCAGCATCCAGCAGACCTACTTTATAACCCAACTTTGCCAAAGACACGGCAAGGTTGGCAGCAACCGTGGACTTACCTACCCCACCTTTTCCGGAAGACACTCCGATAACATTCTTCACCTGGGGTAATAGCTTACCCACTTCCGGACGTGCCGCCTGACGGCTTTCAGTCGTAATCACAACCTCCACCTCGGGAGAGACATACGTATGTATAGCTGTCTCGGCAGCCTTCACCATTGACTTCATGAACGGATCAGTCGGTTTCTCGAATGTCAACGAGAAGCTGACCTTCATCCCGTCAATCCGCATGTTATCGGCCACCATCTCAGCCTCAACAAGATTCTTTCCGGTGCCGGGATAACGCACTGTTGCCAATGCATCAAGGATTAATTTTGGATATAATGTCATTGTATGTACTATTTGACGATTTACTATTTACTATTTTTATGCGAATCAGTAGTATTTTTAACCACTGATTCGCATCATTTACTGGTTTGTAGTCCACTACGCTTACTACGGTTATAACTGCGGTACTCATCCAGCTCTATCTCCACATCCGGCTCCTGCAACTCGCCCTCTTGCGGAAGATGGAACTTGATGTACTTGATATTCAAACCACGATCCAGCCATTGTTGTTCATAATAGGTCTTGATGCTGAGTATCTCATCAGCCATGCCGGAGTGGTACAAGTCTTCCGTCATCACATCCACCGGCAGCCGGTTTCTTTCAATCATGTACCGGGTATAGGTAAACATGAAGTTGCTGTCCGTCTTCAGATGGACTATGCCGTCATTCTTCAGGAACTTGCGGTAGCGCTCCATGAAATAAGTGGAAGTAAGCCTTTTGGTCGCCTTCTTCATCTGCGGGTCCGAGAAAGTGAGCCAGATTTCGCTCACCTCATCTGTAGCAAAAAAGCGGTCGATGATTTCGATATTCGTACGCAAGAAAGCAACGTTCTTCATGCCCGACTCCAGCGACTCGGTGGCTCCCGTCCACATGCGGGCACCCTTTATATCCACTCCGATGAAGTTCTTTTCGGGAAACATGCGTCCCAATCCGACAGTATATTCTCCCCTACCACAGCCCAGTTCCAGGACAATGGGATGGTCGTTCTTGAAAAACCGCCCGTGCCAGTTCCCTTTCATGTCAAACGGCACATTATCCACCGCGGAATACGGATACTCGAAAACATGCGGATAACTCGCCATATCGGCAAACTTCTCTAACTTGTTCTTTCCCATTTAAGAAGCATTGAAACATAAAACATATTATTTTAGGCACGGATTACACGGATTTTCACGGTTTCTCTTCAATCTATCCGTGCTTTCCGCGCAATCCGTGCCTAAAAGTATAAAAAACAAAGTCCCGGCAAGTCTTATACGATAGATATTACCATCACCGTATTATTCAACAATCGTCACCCACCCGTGAGTATCCGGCTCGTCACCATACTGGATGGCACGCAGCTTGTTGTAGAGCTTCGTACATACCGGTCCCGGTTTTCCATCCTTGGAAATAACGTATGACTTGCCGTTCTCTACGTCGTCAATACGTTCGATGGGGCTGATAACGGCAGCCGTACCGCAGGCACCCGCTTCCTCGAAAGTCAGCAACTCTTCTTCGGGAACCGGACGGCGCTCCACCTTCATGCCCATATCCTCTGCCAGCTGCATCAGGCTCTTGTTGGTGATGGAGGGCAGGATGGAAGTGGACTTCGGAGTGATATACGTATTGTCCTTGATGCCGAAGAAGTTGGCAGCACCACATTCGTCCATGTATTTCTTTTCCTTGGCATCCAGATAGAACTCACAGGCATAACCCAAATCGTGCGCTTTCTTGTTGGCACGCAAGCTGGCTGCATAGTTACCACCTACTTTATAAATACCGGTACCCAATGGGGCAGCACGGTCGAATTCGCGGATAATGACATACGGATTGGTTGAGAATCCACCCTTAAAGTAAGGACCTACCGGGGTCACGAACACCACAAACAGATATTCGCTGGCAGGATGTACGCCTACTTGCGCACCGGTACCCACCAGCAACGGACGGATATACAGAGAAGCACCCGATTCATAAGGCGGAATGAAACGCTCGTTCAGCTTCACCACCTTCAGAATAGCTTCTTTGAAACGCTCCGTAGAAAGTTCCGGCATCAAGATGCCACGGCAAGTGGATTGCAGGCGGGCTGCATTCTCCTCCAAACGGAAGATACGCACTTTACCGTCTTTGCCACGAAAAGCCTTCAAACCCTCAAACGCTTCCTGACCGTAGTGCAAACAAGTGGCAGCCATGTGCATAGGAATGGTTTCCTCACTGCAAACTTCCAGTTCGCCCCATTGTTCGTTACGATAGTAAATTCTCACATTGTAATCTGTCTTCATATATCCGAACGGCAGATTAGCCCAATCAAGTTCTTTCATATCTCAAAGTATTAGTTACTTCTATTACGTACATTTTGCAACAAAAATAGCTTTTATTCTTCAGATTCCCACTTCTCCGACAGTAATTTTTCAATTTCCTTGTCAGCTTTGGTCAATTTATCGCTGCAAAATGCTATAATTCCGTTTGCTTCCTTTATTTTTTCAGCAAGCACATCTATCTCCAGTTCGTTGTTGTCTATCTGGCTGACAATTTTCTCCAAACGTGCCATGGCTTCGGAGTAGGTCTCTTTTTTCTTGGTTACCGGCATAATTGAAATTAATTAATCGTTGTACTTCTCAAGCCGTTTGTCAGAATTCCCGTCTTTGGGCGATGCGTTCTCCCACTTCATCTCCTTGGACGTCAGTTTCAAAATATGATATTGTTCAGTACAATGTTCCTCTTTATCATACAACTTAATCAATTTTTCATCAAGACTTATGATATAAGTTCCACGAAAAGGGACTCCGTTAGATAACGGGCTTCCGGTATAAACTTCATAGGTCTTGTCTGCATTAAACGTATAGCAGGTCACAAAATCGTCCTGCAGGACTGGTTCTTTCACAATCCACTTACCTACCAGTTGAGGAATTTCGACCTTATCATCCTCATCCGTACATGAAATAAAACTAAATGCCATACTTATCAGTATCAGCATAAAAAACAAATTTTGTGTTTTCATCTTTGTTCATTTTAAATGATTTAAACAATATTCATAAAATGCAGAGATTTGCAAAACACTGCATGAATGAGAGGAGAGTTAAATATGTACTATTGAAACCACTTCACCATTCTGCAGACGGGTTGTTATCATATCATTCTCCTGCAGTTCATCTGCATTCTTCACTACTTTCCCATCTTTCAACGTAATGCTGTAACCGCGGGCCAACAACTTTTCCGGTGAAGCATCTGCCAATCGTTGTTGCAACAATTCCAGGCGATGGCGATGGCGGAACAAAGAGGAAGTCACAGCCTGCACCACATCTTTCCGCACAGTCAGCAAAGCCATTTTTGCATCGGATATACGATGGTATGCGGCAGAAGGAATCCGGTTCTTGTAACCAGAGAGTCTGCGCTGTTCCTGCTGCAACAGATTCCTGACACCCTCATGCAAGCGAGAAGCAAGCATTTCCAGTTCATCAGCAGCGCTGTCCATGGACTCTATTAAGAATTCGGCAGCCGCCGTAGGGGTCTTTACACGGGTATGTGCCACAGAATCCAGCACCGTGTCATCCCGCTCGTGACCGATGCCCGTTATGACAGGCAACGGAAACTGTGCACAAGCAGCAGCAAGCAGATAAGTATCGAAACCGGATAAGTCGGACGTGGCGCCTCCACCGCGAATAATGACAACCACATCAAACTCGGACAAGCGTGCATTTACCCGGTCGAGAGCAGAGAGGACAGACTCCTCCACACGGTCGCCCTGCATCAGGGCAGGAAACAGTTCCGTATAAAAGTAGAAACCCCGGGAATTGTTTTCCAGCTGATGACAGAAGTCACCATAGCCCGCCGCCGTCGGTGAGGATATGACGGCAATACGTTGCGGCAGGCGGGGCATATCCAGTTCTTTATTAAGAGTGAGCACCCCCTCTTCCTCGAGCTGTTTCAGTATCTCCCTGCGGCGGCGTGCCATATCGCCCAAGGTATAGGTGGGGTCTATGTCCTGCACCGTAAGGCTATAGCCGTAAAGTTCGTGGAAGCTGACGGTGACCTGCACCAGCACTTTGATGCCCGCAACAAACGCCTGCCCCGTGGCTTCCTCAAAATAGGGCTTCAGCAGGCGGAACACATTTGCCCAGATTGTTCCTCTCGCCTTAGCTATCAGGCTGTTGCTGCGAGGGTCTTTCTGCACAAATTCCAGATAGCAATGCCCCGTACTGTTGGTACGCACATCGCTCAACTCCGCCTGCACCCAACACTCGTCAGGAAGGCATTGTTCCAGACTGCGGCGCACAAGGGCGTTGAGCTCATACAAAGACAACGATTCCATATGGCTATCTTTTGAGCAGATAATCCTGATATGCTTTCCACATATCGGGCACGCCATAACCGTAGATGTTATCGGGAAAATCGGCACGGTCACCGGAACGGCGCACCAATTCCATCACTTCTTTTGCCGTAAGTTCGGGGCAAGCCTGCCACAAGCAGGCCACCATGCCGCACATAATGGGTGAGGCAAAAGAGGTACCGTTCGCCCTTCCCTGGTTGCCGTCCGTGCGTATCACGTCGGCACCCAGCCCGACGGCTACAATATCCGGCTTTATCCGATGGTCTGCCGTATTCCCTACAGACGAGAAAGGAGCCAGGACAGCCTCCTTGTCGACAGCGCCCACCGTCAACACATTCCCGGCATCGCCCGGAGGCGTAATCTTCTTCCAAGAACCGGCGCCCGAATTTCCGGCACTGCATACCAATACCATGCCCTTATCGGCTATGCGCGATGCCTGACGTGACATCAGCGCATGGTGCCCATCCAGATTGCGGAGCTTATAATTCTTGGATTTATCATCGAAAGCGTAATATCCCAATGAAGTATTGAGTACATCCACTCCCACGCTATCGGCATATTCCACAGCCGCAGCCCAGTAGTCCTGCTCTACCAGATGCTCGGAGTATTCGTCTTCGCTGCGCAGCAACCAGAAAGAAGCTTCGGGAGCCGTACCGGTCATGACACCGGGGCGGTTCATGGCGATGCACGAGAGCACCGCCATGCCGTGGCTGCTTTCGGCAAATATATCCGATTGGGGGTTCACAAAATCCTTCGTACCCAGGATGCGGATATTCTGCATGGCGGTTATCTTGTCGGCATTGTGGAAGCCCGCGTCGATAACGGCAATCGTCATTCCTTGTCCCTTGAAGCCTTCTTCGTGCAGCTTATCGCCATTGCTCAGCCGTATCTGGTCGACAGCCAGTCCATAAATGCTGTCGGGATGCACGCTCGGGCGGTTTATCAGAGAGTCGCGCTCCGTTGCCATGAACGGCCCGTCACCTCCGGGAGCTATCCATACCTTTTCCGTCTCCCGGACAAAAGGCAGAGCGGCAATGCGCTCCACCAATGCAGAGTCGTTGCAGGACACTGTAACAAAATTCTCCCACTTGCCGGTAACGACAATCTTCACGCCTTGCCTGCGAATCTCATCCACATACTTACGGCATACCGGAAGGTCTGTCGAGTCTATCGGAAGGTTCTGCTTGCGGCGGCGCTCAATCGCCTTTTCAGAAAGGAACGCTTCCGGATGTTCCAGCGAATACGTGGTGGCAGCCTTGTCCTTCAGGCTGATGCGATACTTCAAAGTGTCTTGCCGGGCCGATGCGCCTACAGCAGCCAAGATGAAAAGTAGAAGGAAAAAGAGTTTTCTCATATATCTGTGTTTTTATTATTTTCTGCAATATACATCCCGATGCCCCGTTGGGAAGCGATGAATGAGCCGCCAACCACACGCCGGCCGACGTAGAACACGGCAGACTGTCCCGGAGCAATGGCAGAAGCCTCCGACAAGAAGCGCACCAGCAGACGCCCGTCCTCCAGGCGCTTCACGGTGCAAGGGATGGGTTTGCTGCGGTAGCGGATGCGCACGGTAAGCTCTTCACTGCCAAAGAATTCCGCCTCGTCAATCAGGTTTTCCTCTTCGGCAAGCATGTATCCGGCTTTCAACTGCTCCGCATCGCCCAGCATCACGGTGTTCTTCTGCGGATTGATTTTCAGCACGTAGGCAGGTTTGCCCAAAGCAATCTCCAGCCCCTTCCTCTGCCCGATGGTGTAGTAAGGGAATCCTTTGTGCCCGCCCAGCTTGACGCCTTCCGAATTGACAAACCATCCCGGCCCCACCTCGCTGTCTATCTCCGGAGAGTGCTCGCGCAAGAAGTCGCGGTAGTCGCCCTTGATGAAGCAGACTTCCATACTTTCCCCTTCTTCCGCCTTGAGCGTATATCCTTTATCACGAAGATACCCGCGGACCTGCATCTTGGTGAACGCCCCCAGCGGGAAGATGCACCGCTTCAACACCTCCTGCCCCAGCCGCCAGAGGAAATAGGACTGGTCTTTCTTGTCGTCATCTCCGGCAACGATGTAAGTCTTCCCGTTCCGCTCCTCCAGACGGGTGTAGTGCCCGGTAGCGACGAACGCACAGCCCAGCCTGTCCGCCCACTCCGTCAGGATGCGGAACTTGAACAATGGATTGCACATCACACAAGGATTGGGAGTACGCCCCCGGCGATACTCATCAATAAAGTTCCGAACGATAATCCGGCGGAAAGCATCGCGCTCATCCGCCACATAGTGCTCAATTCCCATACTGTCGGCAAGGCTGCGGGCTTCCACCGGTTCGTCTCCCCACACCCACATGGTGAGACCGATTATCTCATAGCCCTGCTCCCTCAGCATCAGACAAGTGGCGGTACTGTCTATACCTCCGCTCATGCCGACCAATACTCGCTTCCCGGGTTTGTTCATATTCTGCAATTCATTTATATAGTCTGCAAAAGTACGCGTTTTCAAGCAGAATACACAGCTTTTTCGCTAAAGAGAAATGTATTTTCATCCTCCATCTCCTTCACCTTCTCCCTCAATCTTCCTATTCATCGGCTTTTGCGGTGAAACTCCTTTCCTTCGCGCTACCTCGCCCCGCAGGTGCTCCCGCATCTTCTTATCGACTGCGTACCGGTCTTTCACTGCACATTCCCTCCCCTCGGCATAACCATGTATGAATCAGCAGACAAGCACTGCAAAGACAGTGCATCCATTTTGCAGTAGCACTGCAACCGTATTTGCAGTGACGCTGCAACTGTTATGCAGTGACACTGCAACCCTTTTGCAGTGACGCTGCAACCGTTGTGCAGTGATGTTGCAGAAGTGAGGGAGTGAGGCTGATGAAGGGAGAAAGTGTCGCCGCGCCTTTACCGCAGTGAAGCCGGCAGCTGTCAATTGACGGCTGCCGAACCTTCAACGGGAAAGCGGACACAGAGTAAAAGCAGTTTCATCGCAAAAACCGATGAACGGGAAAGATTGGAGGGGGATTACTTCCTCAGCAGAACCGAGACAGTCTTCGCTCTGAAATAATCTTCGGACATGTAGAGCAGCCCTGCGTAGGCGCCATATCTTCCGTACGAATTCTTCAAGAGATAGTAGAAGCGTCCCGCCTCATCGTGCGCCGTGCCGATGAGGTGCATCATGTGGTCGTCTGTGGTAAGGAAACGCTCGAACTCATGTTGCCGCATCTCCTGTGTCACCGGATGCTGCGTCCAAAGAGCCATTCCCTGACGCGGACTGAAAGTATCTTCGCTCACATCTCCATGCCAAGCCACCGTCTTGCCGGCAGACAGCGCACGGCGCACCACCTGCTCCAACTCGTCCAGCGGAAGGTTGAAATAGCACTGATGCTCCCAGTTGTCCGGTACTTCCAATATAAAAGGGGTATAAAAAGGATGATGCGTGAAGCTCGTCAACTGCACATAATCCTCCGCCTTGAAGCGAAGCGAGTCGGCAAACGAACGGGCGGTATAGCTCCTGCCACGGTAGAGAAACGAATCGGGCACCGCCCCCATCTGCTCGTCCAGCAGGGCTACAGCGCGTTTCCTGTAGCCGGGGAGGTCGCAATGCTTCACGGCCTCCTCCGCCAGCTTCTTCAGTTGTTTCAGCAAAGCCCCGTGGTCATGCCTTTTGCTTCCCTGCCGTCGCCCCCGATATGCTTCCAACGGCAGCACACCGTCTTCCTCCAGCACACGGAGGAAAGAATGTCCCAGTCCGCCATTCCTGATTTCTTCCCTGCCGCAAGAGTAATAGTAGGCATCAAGCTGATTCAAGTATTTCTGCCTGACCATGTACATAGGCGACAGGCGCACGGTATCTCCGGGATGCCCCGCCAGCCAGTCAGACTCCAACAGAGAGGCCGAAGCATAAGTCCAGCAGGTAGAAGTGCGGCCCTGGTTCAGCGCCGGCGTATGGGCACACACTGCATCCGGTACGAAAACATGCGCCTCCAACCTCTTTTCCGTACGTGAACAGGCGGACAGAGCGAGGGAAAGGCATAAGAGGGGAAGTAATTTATTCATATGCAATCTATTAAATACAAAATTATTATTTCTTGTCTTGCCCTGCAAATATATTCATAATGAAATTAAAACTCAACCTATTCCGTACGCGTAATGCAAACCATTACGGAATATTGTAAAGAGCAACCATCTCTTTTGCTATATCACCCAACCGGCTACGCAACAATGAAGGCTGCAAAACCTCCACATCTGCCCCGTGCGAAAGCAACTCCTGCACAAAATCATACGTTGGCCGTATTCGGTATTCGTAAACGGTATGTCCTTCCGTAACTTCTACCGTACGTTGGGAATGATGCAATGGCAAGGCATCAAAATACTTGTCCTGAGGAGCGTAGACCTTCAACTGCACAGTCTCTATCCCTATATCATCATCTGCTACAATGCCAAAGCAGGCATCAAAATAAGACTGAGGATTGAATTCTTCCGGATAGTAAAACGTTTTCTCCGACACCTCCAAATCAAGAATACGGTCAAGCGAATAAATCATCACGCGATTATAATGCGGACTGCGTGCCACCACATACCAGCGCTGCCGGAACAATTTCAGACAATAAGGTTCTATTTCAAAGTTAGCAGGTACCTGTTGCCGAAAACTCTGATAGTCCACCTCAACAATCATACCGTCGCGCATCGCTTCAATCAGCGGAATCAGATACCGCTTTCCAGAAGGAACTTCTTCAAGCAAAATACGTGATTTTAGCTTACGGCTTTCAACTATCAGGTTGTCTACCGCAAACGAATTCAACAGCCACTTGCGCACACAACCTTTTTCCAATTCTTCTGTATCCTCTATATAATAGCAATAACCTCCACGCTTGATGCATTCAATATTGATGTCAAACAGCTCTTCTATCGCATCCCGATGATGATGAAAAGTACGGAGTGAAAGAGTTTCTCCACCACTTAGTTCCGAACGAAGCCAGCGAGCGTTGATTTCCTCGAATGTAATCTTACCCGCACGATGAATGGTCTCCAAGAGCCAAACATAACGACTAAAAAGTTCCTTACCCATATTGTTTTAACTTATAATTATTTATAGCCAAGTCTCAATCCTCAATTATCTTATACCAGAGTTCTGCCGCCAAATGGCATAATCCCTACCTACCTTTGCCGTAATCAAACCAATTCTAAAAACAACAGACCATGGACGTATACTCAAAAGAAACCTTTGAACTCATCCAATCAGAACGAGACACTGCCCGAAAACGGCACATACTGACAGCCATCGAGATGGAACTAAAACGAATTATCCCCACCACAACCATCCCGGGCCACCATTGCACTTATCCGCGTTTAGACAAAATCCAAGATAGAGAGACTTTGGATAGAATAGAATACCTCTTACACACAAGAAGCTATCTGCTGAACCAAATGTTCCTATGCAACCAGGCCGAAAAAGAACGTTTCAAACAAATCAATGAACTGCTTCTCGGACTGACCAGGCAAATGTATGCCCACACTGCTAATCTATATCGAGCCATGCACCAATCACTGAAAGACGAAACTTTTGATGATGATTGTGAGATTGAAGGTCGATTGCTGTTTAGCCACAACGGAAGCGAGTCCGTACTTGTTCTGGAAGAAGATATGTTCTATTCTTCGGACTTCAACCGCATAATCAAACTCATCGATACACTGCTCGATAAAAAAGGGCTTGCCGAGATAGAAAGTTGTTCCATTTCAAATGGCATCGACAATATACCGGATGTAACTGACAAAGCACTCGGTTTAACCGATGAACTCGATGACGAAACAAGCTGGGCAGAAGGCTGCTTGAGCAGGTCTGAACTGGAAGACATCTGCATTTGCCATGCAGTACACGACATTTGCACCCATAAGCCCTACTCTATCCCCGACCTATTGCGGATGAATGATTTCTGGGTGGAAGCCGAAGTGACATTCCAGCACTTTGCTTCCCAAACCAACGAGTAACGTCCAAACCCCTTATCTGCATCATCTTTTTCAGACATCAATAAGACAAGCTGTAAAAACATGCTGTTTGAAAAAACTGTTCCTACAATGTCTGAAAAAGATTTTGATTCCATCCACACTATCTTGGTCAGCGAATGGCGGCAAATGTATCAGCCAAGCTCCCTGCCATCTCTTCGATGTTGGTTCCTAAATAGGAATAACGCCGGGGATGGGAAGTCCATATCACCTTGGTAGAGTAGCCGGGCAAGGTATATACAGCCTGTAGCTTGTCCTTGTAATACACTTTCTGCCACTCAAAGTCCATACCCTCGAATACATCGTCACGTTCTTCCCAATTGAAAATGAAGATAAAATCCGGGTGGTAGGCTTCTATCACCGACTTCAATTTCTCAAAAGGGCGACCGGCTTCCCGGATTTGACAATAACCGTCCAAAGAAGTTATCGCTTCCCAATACCCTTCTTTCGATAAGCTGGTCTGCTGCTCTATGGCATTGATGTTTCCGTAACCAATCTCTTCGAGTATCACTTTGTCTGCGGCACTTATCTGCATTATGTCTTCAGTGTATCTGCCCGTGCGTATCAGTAGATGCAGTTTGGCAACCATTGTCCAAAAGGAACCGGCGTTATTTTTCCATCCCAACATTTTTTCAACATCTACACATGCCGCGTTTTTCCCCAGATAGTCTTCCAAAACATGATTCGTAAAAGCTTCGAAAAGTTCTTCTTGCTCCACCCAATAATAAGTATCCCTGCCCATATAGAATATTTTCACATCGGCATCGTTATATCGGGGCATCGTATAGGGCACAAATGGTCCCCATGGATACCCACAAGTATACAACGGTTGTGTCTTCTCGCAAAAAGCCTGCAAAAAAGGCTTGAAGTAATCTGTGTTAATACAGTTCATATCTTTAGCTTTTTAAGGTTGGCACAAAAAAATATACCGGTCAATCAAGTGCCGCGAAATCAAAATCCCCTCTGTTGCAACAAGCTTTCTCATAATCGAAGCTGTAGAGACGCATATAAGCCTCCTTCAGTTCTTTTGCACAATTACTGAAAGGATCCGACATATTGATTTTAGTCGTAACAATCACTTCCATCTCCGGTGTCAATACCAGACCATTTACTTTTTTAAGTCTCTTGGGCTTTACTTTAAATACTCTTGACATAATTACATTGTTCTCTAAATTCACCTACTCTTCTCGGTTTTCGGCATTTCCGGCTGTCATAACAAAAGAAAAAGGACACAGCACTCACTTTTTCCTATTTCTCCGGTTAGGTTCTGGTAAACCTTGAAATCAAAATAAGTAAAAGCAGCCTGTGCCCTTCGTGAGGGTACAAACCAACTTAGACCTATTGTTCTTGATTTCATGTTTAATTTACCAGATTTAACCGAATCGAACAATTGTCCGCAAGTTTGCAATATGTCTTGCCCGAAGGCTATTATTATCGTTTACATTCCAAAAAATCTTTTATTCAACACAAAGCTATAAAAACTTTTCCAAAATGCAAGCAGTAATCCCCAACATACCATGCAGACTACTTTTACTTTACCGCAAAAGTAGCTGCCGGATATGCCAAACAGTTGCATATCATCGCTTAAATGCAAGGCACTTCCGCCACAATTCCTAAACAGAAATTTATGTATCGGCATGAAAAGTTGCCTTACCATTCTCACTGCTGTATCTTACAGTATTACCGTCTCTACCCGATAATCCACTTACTGCCCGGTATCAACGAGATGAGCTTGGTTGCCACGAAACAACTGATAAACGTACATACCGCTATAACCGGAATGGCAGCCACGGTGGGCAATCCCAATGTAGACTTAAACACCGACACCCACAAGCCAAGCCAGAATATGTGCATAAGGAACATGCCGTAGCTGAGTCTCGACATTTCGGCAATGAAGCGCGGAGGTTGCGGAATGCTGATGCAACTGAACAGCAGAAACGTGCCTGCCGTCAACGCCACGCAATTAAGGGTGCAGAAAGCCCATCCCACCTCAATGACCGGCGTAGAATGAACCACTCCCGGAACAGCCTGGACATAGAACGACCATATGGTAGCCACCGCCCCGACCAGCATAAGCAGGAAACCGACCCACAGACGCAAGGAACGCCCCCAAGTAAGATGCACGCGGATATAATGTGCCAGCACAAGGTAGCCCAAATAACCCGAGAAATACCATAGCATGTGATATTCGTTCCAGAAGCACTGTCCCCACACCTCACCAAACCAACGGTTGAGGAAAGGTATGCAAGTAGAAACCAGGAACAGTCCGATGAAGAAACGTTCTTCTTTCGCCGAAACCTTCTCCAGCCACGGTGAGATGACCGGGATGAACAGGTAAAGGCCTATCAACGGATACATGAACCAGAAGTGTCCGGCAAGCATAGGAAAGTTCAGCCAGATGCGTGAAAGGTCGTTCATAGACTGTTCGCCGTCTATCTGTCCCCACAACATGGGCAACGTGCTGTACAGCACCATGAAAAAGATGAACGGCGGCATGATGCGCAGGAAACGTTTGCGGTAAAACTCCCAACAGCTTTGTCCCTTCTTCATAGGCGCAAGCAGGTAAGCCGAAACAATCATAAACAGAGGCACAGACATACGTGAGAAGCCATCGTAAATAGATACCCATAACCTATCGGCCTCGTTCTGAAGGAAAGCCTGCGGTCCCACCATGTCCGTATAACCTACAGCTCCATAATAATTCTCGCTGGCATGAACCAGCATGACCAAGAAGCACGCAAACACGCGCACATAATCCAAAAAAGCAATACGTTTCATTTTATTTCAAGTTTTCTGTTTATGCAAAGGAGTTAAAGGTATCAGCACTTCACTACTGTCCGCATCATTCATCAATTTATTCTTTTGTATTCGGGAACGCAGTTATCCTTAACCGCGCCGCTCCCATGGGGATGAGTGTGATTTCTTCTTTATCGCCTCTCGCCGCATCCTCTTCGGGCAACACACCACACAACCCGGTTTCATCTATTTCCCATTCGGGAACCAATCGGCCGACAGCCTTCACCTCCAAAGGTACATTGGCCACCGTAAAAGGGTAGTCGTCAGCCGGCCATGATTTACGGATTACCTCGAAGTGCTTCAAGGGTTCTGTCTTGTCCAACACCAGCGAATAATTCCACGCGCTGCCGGGATATATCTCAGTAGTGGGCCATTTTTGAGGGTCAGCATCTTTCTGCCATTTAGGATCACCGATGGCCGTTTCGCGGCTGTCCTTCTCCACATATTTCTCAGCAATCTTAAGAGAGAGCGTGAGAGGACCGTAATCCACACTTACGCTGTTTTTATTGACCTGCCAGGTGCGCATGGACAAAGACATCGGAAACGTCAATTCCACGCGGTCCCCATCCGACCACTCGCGATGGATGCAGAGATACTTTCCTGCCACGGGAGCCGCATCCACTTCCTCACCATTCACGCGCACTTTCGCCTTTTGAGTCCATGAAGGAATCCGGAAATAGAACGGGAAGACGACTTTCCCCCCGGTAGAGACAGAAAAGCGGATGTCTTCCTCAAAAGGATAATTCGTCTCTTCGTGCAAAGTGATTTCCTTTCCATCAGCTACTTTCACCACAGCCTTGCAAGCTGCATAAAGAGCCGTTGCCACTCCATTGTCGGGAGTTGCCAAAACCAGATGTTCGGCAAAGTAGGGCCAGCCTTGTGCATGATTGTGCTGGCAGCAACGACTGCTGAAAGGATTCATCGAAAGAAACGGTCCGCGGTTGTCGATGCCCGGATGATGATTCTTGGAATCACTGACGACATGGTTCGGGCAAGTGATGTAGCGCAGCGCTTTAAAGTCCGGCATCACGGCAACCGGATAAGAGTTAAATGCCACTTCTTCGCAATGCTCGGCCCATAAGGGGTCGCCCGTCATGCGAAGCATAATTTCATCGGAAGCCATCTGCTCAACCAGCCCGCAGGTTTCCACCCCCTGGCGAGGGTCGATATATCCCAAACGGGCATTCTCATCCGCCCCGAACATGCCGCCGGGCACCTGCCCGAAAGTACGACGGATCAGCCGATGGACATTATAAGAGGCTTTCAGCATGGCAGAATCACCGGTCTGCATATAATAAGTGGCAGGCTCACGGAAACATTGGGCAATGTTTACGTTGTGCCAGTTGGGCAAAGAGGTCGACTGAGTCCAGTCCGCAGTGTTGCGATGAATCTTTTCGGCCAATTCGAGCAAAAAAGCATCTCCCGTATGGCTGTAAAGCCAGTAGATGCTGATGATATTATCACCTCCACGACTGTTCTCCCAAAAGTCTTCCAGAAGCCGGTCGTCGGGGACCGTCATCTGCCATTTAAAGTAGTTTGTCATCAGGTCTATGACACGCCGGTCCTGAGAATACTCGTAATAAGATTGCAGGCACCAGAGCATGATCATCTGTGCCCAAAGTTCGCGCTTCCCATTGCGTTCGTTGACCGGGCCGAAATAACCGTCCGGCTGGCAGCTGGCAAATACGCCTTCAATCCAGTATTTGGTTTCTTCTATCATCTCCGGATCATTCAGAATATATGCCAAACTGCTATACCCTTTGAGCCAATAGGGAACTTCCTCCCAACCATGGTCTCCGCCGGTCGTAAGCCAGGCATTGTCATCCTTTTCCAACCAAGCGCTGATTTCCCCTAAATGTCCGGTCAGGCCGTCGCGCTGCAACTCCAGAAATTTCCTTACCCAACCCTCGGGGCGGATGCTGCCTACCGGCAATTTTATAAAGTTCAACGGACGAAGCGGGGCACGGTAACCCATATAATTGGCATTGACAGCATGTGTATCCGGCCGGTCCACCACCGTCACCGTACCGGCAGAAGAGGCAGAAGTACAAGCCGTAACCGAAACTGTCAATGCCACGAAAAGGAGGGCAGCCACCCATGTATATAAGTTCTTCATGTTATATCTTAATCTATGCTATTCAATAAATCCACCTTCCCCTCATTAACCAACTTCAATATCAGCTCACCGAAAAGGGTGTTCTGCCAGGCAAACCAGGGGCGGGTGAAGTTGGTTGCATCATCCTTATGAAACGATTCGTGCATAAAGCCGGTACCTGCATCCGTATCCATCAGCATCTTGATGCAAGTTTTGATTTCGGCATCATCCCGGCTTGTGAAGGCTTTCATCATAATGCTCATGGGCCACACCATGTCATAGCCGATATGCGGTCCGCCGATACCCTCGCCGGCTTTGCCGCTGAAGAAATAGGGATTGCTGTCGCTCCACACAAAACGGCGGGTATTCTGATAAATGGGGTCATTGACATCTACATCTCCCAAATAGGGCATGGCAAGCAAGCTGGGTACATTGGCATCGTCCATCAGCAGATGATTGCCGAAACCATCAACCTCGAAAGCATAGATGGTACCGAATTCAGGATGGTTGTAGGTTGCATAGCGTTTCAAAGCCATCTCCACCTCATCGGCCAAGGCACGGCAGTCGGCAGCCAGGGCAGTCTCCTTGTTCACTGTTTCCAGAATCTCGGCAGCCTTGCGCAAGGAAGTGACGGCAAAGAAGTTGGAAGGCACAAGGAACTGAAGCGTTGTGGCATCGTCCGACGGGCGGAAGCAGGACACGATGAGTCCCACCGGACGGACAGGAGCACCCAGACCGTCATTGTTCAGCGTATCGAGCGCACGCTCCGTCTTGCGTTGGAATTTGTAGGGACCGACACCCTCTTTGCGCTGCTGCTGACAAAAAGTAGTATAAATGTTGCGGATGGCTTCCAGCCATTCAGCACCGAAAACCGAAGTGTCACCCGTCACCTGCCAGTAGTGATAAGCCAACCGCAAGGGATAACAAAGCGAGTCGATTTCCCATTTGCGTTCATGCAGTTCGGGCTTCATGTCAGTAAGGTCACTCATCCAATGCCCATCGGGCAGCGCACCGTCGTTGTAGGCATTCGCATACGGGTCGATATTGATGCACTTGAACTGGCGCAGAATAACACCGGCCAGCATCTCTTTCAGTTTCGGGTCGTTGTTGGCAAGCTGCACATATGGCCATACCTGCGCCCCTGAGTCACGCAACCACATAGCATGGATGTCACCCGTATATACAAAAGTATCAGGCTTTCCATCGCTGCCCTTGCGGAAGTGCACAGTAGTATCCAGCGTATTGGGAAAACAGTTGGCAAACATCCAGGAAAGCTTGCGGTTCTTCAAAAGTTTCTGTACACGGGCAATCTCTTTCTCCACGGCAGTGGAACGGAAAAGGCGTTGTTTCTCTTTAGGACGGTTAGAGGAATAGTTTCCGGCAGATGCCGTATTGTCCTGCACGGCCACAAAACCCGCATCGGCAAGAAGGCAGCTACTATTGGCAGCCTGAACCATCCCGGCAGCCGCAGCCAGAACAAGACTGAAACAAATCTTTTTGGAATTAAGACTCATATTTCTTCTATATAAATTTGAATTGAAAATTGCTATTAGTCAAGTGGGGTTTGGGTAGCGTTCACTCCCTCGAAAGTCATGCGCACCGGATTTATCTTTCCTTTTTTGTCAAAGTACATCCGGTCAATGCAGGTGGCACGGCTGTTTGCAGCCGTTTCTCCCAACGGGCGACGGTGGTAAATGATGTACCATTCGTCCTTGCCTTTTCCACGCACCACCGAATGATGTCCGGCACCGGTAGCTACACCGGCATCCTGCTGAAGAATTATTCCCTCGCGATGGAACGGTCCGAAAGGAGAGTCGGCAATGGCATAGGCCACACGGTAGTCGGGGCTTCCCCAACCGCCTTCCGACCACATGAAGTAATACTTTCCGTTACGTTTCAGCATGAAAGGCCCTTCTACATAGTCCTGAGGAGTCACTTCCTTATAGACTGTGCCATCATCAAAAGGAACGACACCAAGTAAATCGGGAGACAGTTTCACGATGTTGCAATGCCCCCATCCGCCATAGTACATATAGTAAGTGCCGTCGTCATCGCGGAACACAAACTGGTCGATGGGTTGTGCTCCATTCACAATCTTATCAATCAAGGGCTTGCCCAGCGCATCTTTGAAAGGACCTGCCGGATTGTCTGCCACAGCCACCCCGATACCGCCAATCTCAGAGTTGTTCTGTATGTCGTTCCCTCCGAAGAAAAGATAATAGCGGCCATTGGCCTCGATGACAGCCGGTGCCCACAAAGCACGGCGCAGCCATGGGATGTTTTCCTTTGAAAGCACGCGTGGATGCTTGGTCCAATGCACCAAGTCGGGCGAAGAATAGGCATCCATAAAAGTCTGTTCATCATAAGGAGCGGAATATGTAGGATAAATCCAGAACTTCCCGTCCAGCACTACTCCCTCAGGGTCGGCATACCAACCGGGAAAAATCGGATTGCCGCTACGTTTCTTTTGAACTTCTTCACCAGATTGCGCATAAACAGAAGAAGAGGAGCAAAACAATGCCAAGCAGTAAATAGTAAGTTTCTTAAGTTTCATGGTAAATAGGGTTTTCAAACAGTGATTTATCGTAAGAGAGAGAGGGTGTGTCAAAACGTTTTTCAGCTATCACTCCGTCAGACATTCGGCACACCCTCATCATTAATTGCTATGGTTTTGGCTTTGAGGTCACTTCTTCTTTTTAAGCGTTTTCGAGAAGGAGTAAGGAGCATCCTCCTCTCCTGTCCCACGCAGTTTGTTGGGCACATTGTCCATAGTGAAGCGCAGCGAGGAGCCGTTCGTCAGTTGCTCGTGTGTCAGAAAGTTGCGTGTATAGTCAACGCCATCCACTGTAAGTTTCTGCACGTAGCGGTTGGCACGACTATTCTCAGGAGCTTCAATCGTCACAGTCTTGCCATTTTCCAAGTGCAGACGCACAGAACGGAAAAGAGGAGCACCCAGCACATACTGATCTGTACCCGGACAGACGGGATAGAATCCCAAAGCTGAAAACACGTACCAAGCAGATGTCTGGCCGTTGTCCTCATCACCGCAATAGCCGTCGGGATTGGCACTGTACATACGCTCCATAACCTCACGCAGCCAGTACTGCGCCTTCCACGGCTGGGAGGAATAGTTATAGAGGTAAATCATGTGCTGTATGGGCTGGTTGCCGTGAGCGTAGTTGCCCATGTTCATGATCTGCATCTCCCGAATTTCGTGGATGACACTGCCATAATAACTTTCGTCGAACACAGGCGGCAACACAAACACGGAATCCATCATCTGGTTGAAGGAGTCCTTGCCACCCATCAGGTCAATGAGTCCTTGCGGATCGTGGAAAACCGACCACGAATAATGCCAACTGTTTCCTTCGGTGAAGGCGTCACCCCACTTCAAGGGGTTGAAAGGCGATTGGAACGTACCGTCTTCATTCTTGCCGCGCATCAACTTATGGGCAGGGTCGAAAAGATTCCGGTAGTTCAGCGCGCGTTTGGCAAAAGGAGCCAGTTCTTTCTTCGACTTGCCGAGCGAAAGTCCCAACTGGTAGATGCACCAATCATCATAAGCATACTCCAGCGTACGGGCTACATTTTCGTTGATACCCACATTATAGGGCACATAACCCAGCTTGTTGTAATACTCATGTCCCAGGCGTCCGGTAGAGGAAACCTCGGGATGCACATTCTCCGTACCGCTCTTCACAGCATTCCATAATGTCTCGATGTCGTAGCCACGCAGACCTTTCAGCCAGGCATCCGCCACCACAGAGGCGGAATTGTTGCCCACCATGCAACCACGGTGTCCCGGACTGGCCCATTCGGGCAGGAAACCGCTCTCCTTGTAAGTGTTGGCCAATCCTTCCTGCATCTTGGCATTCATGGATGGATACATCAGGTTGAGAAAGGGGAAGAGACAACGGAAAGTGTCCCAAAAACCGGTGTCGGTAAACATATAGCCGGGCAGCACCTCACCATTATAGGGGCTGTAGTGCATTACCTGACCTTGCGCATC
Organism: Bacteroides sp. AM41-16; assembly: GCF_003603495.1. NCBI lineage: Bacteria > Pseudomonadati > Bacteroidota > Bacteroidia > Bacteroidales > Bacteroidaceae > Bacteroides > Bacteroides sp. AM41-16. The sequence continues at coordinate 42,826 of NZ_QTNE01000020.1, forward strand.
TATCTCGTAGAAACTGCGCGGGAAAAGCACAGAACGGTAGAAACAAGAGTAGAAAGTACGCAGACGGTCGAGGTCGGTATCCTGCACTTCAATGCGGCCCAGCACCCGGTTCCATTCGTCACGCCCGGCTTTCGCCACCTCTTCAAGCGTCCGGCCACCCAGTTCCTTCAAGTTCAACTCAGCCTGCTCGTGACTGATGAATGAGGAAGCCACACGTACATTCACCTGCTCGCCACGGAGGGTATGAAAACCGATGATGCCACCGGCATGATTGGCACCTGCCTCGGTGGTACGGGAATCAATCTTTCCGTCCTTCACGGCAGCAGTATAAGTAAAAGGCTTATCGAACTGCAATACAAAGTAGTTCTTGAAATTGCTTGGCACGCCACCGCTGTTCTTGGTAGTGTAGCCTATGATTTTCTTTTCAGCCGGAATGATTTTCACAAAAGAGCCGTTGTCCATGGCATCTACCACCACATAGGCTTCCTCCGTTTCAGGGAAAGTGAAACGGAAAGCAGCGGCACGCTCGGTAGGAGCAAACTCCGCCGTCACATCATGGTCGGCAAGATAGACCTTATAATAATAAGGAGTGGCAGTCTCGGCTTTGTGAGAAAACCAACTGGCACGCTCGTCCTGGTCGAAAGCCACCTTTCCGGTAACGGGCATAATGGCAAACTGTCCGTAGTCGTTAATCCACGGGCTGGGCTGGTGCGTCTGCTTGAAGCCGCGAATCTTGTCGGCATCATAGGTGTAGGCCCATCCGTTACCCATGGTTCCGGTCTGTGGAGTCCAGAAATTCATGCCCCAAGGCATAGCCACGGCAGGATAAGTATTACCCGTAGAAAGGGAATGCTTGGACTGCGTGCCAACCAAGGTGCTGACGTAATCCACAGGTGTAATCGGCTCATCAACCGGCAACGAGGCCGCCTGCATACCGCCAACAAGAAGGAGGGCGGTTCCCCATGCAAAGAGTCTTTTCATTCGTTTGGTAAATTTTGTCATTGTTTATTTTGCATCAACTTGCCTTCAAGCATCTTCATGTAATATCCGCCTATTACCGAGCGGGCCTTGAAGCCACGCCAGTTGGGTTTGTCGGTAAACACCCAGTCGGACATCGGCACGCGGTCTATCGTTTCGTTCATGAACTTATGCACCGGGACGATGAATTCACGGAAAGTAGCCTGGTCGGGAGCCATAGTGGCAGTCCACATAATCCAGTCGGTCTTGGTGTAAGTCTCACGATTGTCGAGGGGCAGACCATAGATATTCTGCTTGGCCAGATAATAAGGTATCTCCATTTCTGCAATTTTGCTGTCGAAGATGTCCAGTCCGAGCAGTCTGTCCCAAACCAGGTTGTACTTCTGGCTCCATGTACCCGGCTTGTCGAAAGTCAGGCGATAATGGTCGCCGTCGTTGGCCATGCGCTCCCATTCGGTAGCCATCTGGCGTGCCTTCGTTGTATAGGCTTCGGCCACATCCTTCTTGCCGAGCATTTCAGCCAACCGGCCATAAGAGGCCACTCCTAAAATTGCCTTGATGGAAAGATTGGTGTTATGCGCAAAGTGTCCGGCGAAGTCATCGGTACAGAGTTGGTTTTCAGGGTCAAGTCCCTTTTCCACCAGATAGTCTGTCCAAGTGGTGAGCACTTCCCAATGTTTGGCAGCATAGTCGGCATTGCCTTCTACGGCAGCAATGGCAGCTGTAAGAATCAGCATGTTTCCACTCTCTTCCACCGGCATATCGCCTCCGTAGACCTGGCCGTTGGCAAGAGGATAGGTACCCAAATCATGGGCGGCGAAGGGCTTGGTCCATTTGCCGCTTTCACTATAATGGAAGATACCGTTCATCATGCCCTTCTCCAGTTCCGGATTATAAATCAGATAGAGGGGAGCTGAGGGATAAGTCAGGTCCACCGTATTGATACAGCCGTTACTGTTGTTTTCCTTCGACAGCCACAACAGGTCACCGTTGGGGGCTTCCACCAGTTTGTGGGCGGCAATGGACTGACGGTAGGCCAACGCGCAGAGTTCGGCATATTCCTTGCCGCCTGCTGCTGAAGCGTCTTCCATCAACTTCTTATCGAAAGCATAGCAACGTGCCAGCAATTTGTCATACTCATTGTAGGCAGCCAGCATTTCAGCCTCGATGGTACGGTCGCCTTTTGAGTTCCAGTAAGGACGCAGGTTTGTACCGAAGTACTGGATGGAATAGATGTCGTCATAGCCCAGCATTATCTTGTCGGTAACATTCTTCACTTTGCCATGGCTACGCACCAAAGCCATGTTTCCATTGCTGTCCTCTCCCTCGAGCGAAGCTGAGTTCAAAGTTCCGTTCACGAAGTTCTTGCGCAGTTCGGTACTGTTGCCGACACTGTATGCAGTGTTTTCCTTGCCGGCAACCATGTAGAAATATCCCCAGTCAATGCGGAGGTCATCGCCCTGCTTTGCCAGGATGTTCTGTTCCTTGCTTCCACTCTTCAGGTAGAGCAGCCCGTCAGCTTCATATCCCTTGCTTGCAGATTGCTGGTAAGGCTGGTCGAGCGCCCAGCGCGGAGAAGCCTCAAAATACACCTCCACTTCGTGTTCCCTGCCGTCACGGGCAGCAACACTATAAGTAAGGTAATTCACGGGACGGCTCAGCAGCTTCAGGTCTTCCATAAAGAGAGGTGCCGTGAAGGTGACTTTCAGGTCGACATCACCACAGGTAAAAGCGTAGTGTGTCTGCATGGGCTGCACGTCGGCAGAGGTCTGCACGGCTGTATTGCCAAACACAGTTTCCAGATGTTTCGGAATCTGCAGGCCGAAGTCGAGCAAGCCGTTACCAACCGGATTGATACATTCGGCGGCAATGATGTTGTCGCCCTGCTTCAAAACCGCCAAAGCCTCATCGGGAAGTTTCACGACTTTGTTCTTGTTGCACGTGGTTCCTGTGCCGTGTATTTTCACTCCGTTGATGTAGAATACGGCATCGTCATCGTTGGAGAATTCCAGATAGACAGGTATACCGGTCAAATCACGGTCAATATTTACCATACGGCGCACCCAGATATTACGGGTTCCCCACTGGGTTTTTGCCGTAGGCTCATTTTCCTTGGTACCAAAGGCACCACGGTCTGACTTCCATTTGGAATCGTCGTAACCCGCAGAGGTCCAATCGCCCGCAGGCTTCTCTGTGGTATACCGGCCCGTCCAATCGCCTTGCTGCGAGGTGGGCACGATGGCATTCATCTCCAATTCCTCGGTTCCCATAAAACGGTAGGAAACACCGTCTACCTTCACCACGCCAATCAGTGGGAAATCCTTACCCGTCCAATGGCGAACGGGGCTGTCATAAAGGTTATCGCTCATGGACCATGCACTGGCATAAGGGTCGATGGTAACAAGCGGGTAGGCTGGAGCTCTCAAGTCATTCTTGACGACTTCATAAGACGTATCCTTGTCACTGCACGCAAAAAGGCATGATACCAACAAGGTGTATAAAAGCTTTTTTCTCATATTGTTTATATGAAATAATTGTTTATGTTGTTACACTTAAAAAAATAAAAGGCCTGAGATTACCAGCAAAACTTCACCGACACTCCGTCAGGATTATTCTCAAACTCTATCAAATATGTATGGCTTGCTGCATGCCAACGCTTGGCATCGAATACTTCTCTGCCGTCGACTGTCACACTCTTAGGACAACGGGGCAGCAGCACCCGCGATACGTTTGAAGTCTCGGCAGGACTTTTCGCCACATAGGAGTACCGGCCTTTTCCGCGTTCTTCCTGTTCTTCGCGACTTGCTGAAGCCAGAACCTGCGGCTTCTTCTTACCGGCTACACGTTCTACATTCAGCAACAAGGCTTGCTCACCCGGATTTATCCGCTTGGAAGTGTAGATCGGTAATTTGGGGTCGAAAAGGTCAATCAAACATCCTTCCACAGTAAACGGCTCGTCGCTCACGCTTTCTTCAAGCACAGCAGCCAAGTCGTAATCTCCCCTTTGCAGATAGAAGTTATTTTTGAACTCCAGCTTCCCCGCTTTCGCATTCTGCTCGTACATTCGGGCCGCAAGATACAAAAAATCTTTGTCACCGCCTTCATGCAGGACATAATCTTTAGGGTCGGTACGGACAATACATACGGTTCCCTTACCGTAACTGTATTCTCCCTGTTCCGGTCTGGCAGGAAGTCCCATCTGCTCAAAAAGATGTGCGGAAGGAGTAGTATAGTTATGCCCGTTGGTATTCCACCATTCTCTTACATTCTGAAAAGGGTCGTTGTCCGTCCCGCTGTAAATCAGCACTCCGCCCTTCTTCACCCAATCGGCAATGTGGCTGTGCGCTTCGGACTCAAGCGGTTTCATGTTTGCATAAGTCATCAGCAACACTTTTGTGTCAGCCAGCGCTTCTTTATAGCCGAGGTTCTCAATGTGGACGGTCTTGACGGGCACACCTCGTTTGAGCAAAGGCAACGCCTGACCGTAGAAGTTGGCAAGTTGTGGGTCTTCATATCCGTTGTGCGTAGGGAAACGCTGGAACATCAAAGAATTTGCCATCAGTACGCTGAATCCTTCGCTTCCGGTCAGTTTATTATCGGTCAGAGGCATACGGTTCAGGGCGTTAATCATCACTTGCATCTGTGTGGAATAGAAACGGGGAATGCGTTCTTTCTTGTCGCTATTGGCACTTGTACGGTATAGCCCTTCGTAGATACGTTCCGGCCAAGGCATCACTTCGTAATCGGCTATGTTGGGATAGAGCAATTGCGCCGTAAAGGTGGCCTGATAATTCTTCTTATAGTCTGCCCAGTCACGCGGCCAGTCTTCAATAGGATCTGTCAGAAAGAACATCTTACGACCGGTGGGAGCAGTCATCGACTCCATGGAACCATACTCCAGATAGGCAGTCTCGAACACACGCTCACGTTTGCGACCGTCAAAGAAATTCGGCTCGCGCGAAGTTCCGGTCCATACCTGAGCGATGTAACCGTCTACACAAGGAAGTGAAGCAAGACTTGCTTCCGGACTGACAATCTGCCATTGCGAATAGTTCACCAACGAGTGGGTGGGAACGTAGCACTTCACGTCCATCCCTTTGCTTTTACCATATTCCTTGGCAAAGGTGAAGACTTCATTCAGTGCACGATAGTACAAGTAATACTTGAGTTTGCTCGACAAGTAAGTGTTTTCCGGAGATTCATGTTGCGGTCTCCAGTCGAAGCCATAGTATTTTTTCCATTCTTTCTTAAAGGACTCACTGTAACCGGCTCTTGCCCAGAATTCCGGTTCCTCCATGAAGATGGCATCCACGCCGGCGTCGATTACTCTCTTCACATGTCTCTCTTTCAGATAACTTAAAAAATTCTCCGATGGTACGATATAGGGCACCATGTGACCGTGCCATATCGTGTCTCCGGCCTGCGTGACCTGCCCTTCGTCCAAATGCCATTTCCCGTCCCATTGTCCGGTGAAATAGTCCTGATATTCACCCCAGGCAATACCGGTCATAAAGTGTATGATATATCCACGCTCTTTCCAGGACTTTACCCGGTCCTCGAAAGACAGCTTGCGTGACTTGTCCGAGGGATTTCCCCCTACTCCATACACCATCACCGCATCGGCCCTGTTGTCGATGGAAGGCTTCCACTCGCGTGAGGTTTGAAAAGTGGTCTTGACATTATCCTTGGTTTGGGCACCTACGGAGATGCCTGTTGCCAAGACAGCCAAACTTATCAAAAAATGTTTTTGCTTCATATTGGTTTCTCGTTTTTATGGTATTAATCATTACTCTTGCCATTATAGTGGCAAAAGATTGCCTATATACAGGCAAGACCGTGCCACTATAGTGGCACAGTCCCGGCTGTATGTCATCAGGCTACGGAATAAGCACTTCCATCGGCTCGCTGTAGTTCCAACGGCGTGTACCGCTACCTACGGGTGTGTCGTAGTTAATACGTGCGGCAGCGCGTACAAACACTTTGCGGCCCGAAGGTACGTTACCGTTCGACTGGATGGTAACTTCCTTCCCCAATAAGCCCTCGAAACTCTTGCCTTCATAGTTGATGCTGCTCGACCAACGCTCGTCGCGTGCCCGGTAGCCTACTGTGTTTGAGTAGCTGACGAAGAATTGGATGTCGGTCACGTTCAAGTATTCGTCCTTCCAATTGCCCATCGGCTGGATTTTCTCACGGAAGACCTCATCCGACACGCCGCGTGTTACGCGTACTTGTGCCTTGATGACACCGTTGCTCACCTGCGGATTGCCCACAAACTCGACGTTCAGGAAGGGCTGCACCTCGAACTTCACTTTCGTCGTGCCACTGATTTCAGTATTGACAGAGCCGTCGTGAAGCAAGGTACCGTCTGTATTCTCACGTACTAACGGAATGAACGGACCGTCGATACGGACATTATACTCACCCTTGAAGATTTTCGTGTTCTGGAATGTACCGTCCATCATGCAGTAAAAATCCGGGTTGTGTTGCACATTGTCACCCCAACTCAATTCGGTCAGGCGGACACGGATGCCCTCACTGCCCTGGTCGGTCAATACACGCTTACCGGTCGCTTCATCTACCACCTCACCCCAGATAGTCTCGGAAGGTTCCTCATAGTTGTCTATTTCGAACATACTACACGAGGTTAACATGAACAGGGCGCTGAATAAGCTATAGAATATTGTCTTTTTCATACGTTTTAAGTTTTTAAATTATTGAGTTTTATCGATTAGGCTGCTGGTCAATCACAGGACTCTTAGAAACCTCACCACCCGGAATCGAGAAGTAATAGTCCAAAGGAGTGTAGCCAAAGTCTTTGTCACCGGCAGTCGTATAGTTGAAACAAACGTCGAAGAACCACTTGCCTGTCTCCGTCGAATAGAACGGATAGATACCACGGAAACGATAACGGGTCGTGTTGCTGAAACGGTCCTTGTCACGTTGCTCACCCCAGAATCCGTCGCGACCTTCATAGTGGTTCACACGCCAGCGGCGCAAATCCCACTTGGTCTTATGTTCGAAAGCCAACTCTTTGCGGCGTTCCTTGCGGACGATGTCGCGGCTGTCGATTGTACCAGCCAGTGAGGAAGTCAGTAACCGGGCACCAGCACGTTCGCGGATGTCGTTGATAGCTTTCGTTGCAACACTTAGCATATCCGTGTCGTCCGGCGAAGATACACCAGCCAGTGAAAGTTCCACAGCAGCCTCGGCCGCATTCAGCAACACCTCGGCATAACGCATCAAGATGAAAGGTTGTGCACTGTTACCTTCCCGGGGAACAAATGCAGGGTCAGGATTCAACCATTTACGTGCCAACAGACCGGTCATGGCACTTCCACCATCTTCATAGAAAGGACCGTTCTGACCGGCAGCCTTCATCGTAGAGCCGTCGGGCAGGGTTACAATTTCCTGCTGGTCTTCCGATTTCGGACTGAGATAAAGCGTTTTGGGCTTCTCTTTATAAGCACTCAGATGGTTGTACTTAGTAGTGGCCGAACCATACGAATAGTCGCTAAGAAGTGGCTTGATAGGCGTGGAACCCGTATAAACACCGGCATAAATCTCAATCTCCTTGCCTTTGAACATATCACCGGGGAAGATGACATAAGCACGCAGACGAGGCTCAGCATTTTTGTAGTAATCCATCGGACTATCATACATAACATAGTTACCTTCGGTAGAAGAATTGCCCGTCGTCACCTTCAGGGTACCATCGGGATAACGGTCGAAACCGTCGAACAGCTCTACAAAGTCGGCTGTCGGGCAAACGCCACAATTCAACGGAGCCTTGAAGGTAAGCGGCAGATTGTAAGAATCGTAAGCGTGAGTGCTCGTGGGATAAGCGTACTCCTTCACATAGATGTTCTCAGGATTATTACTGAGATCGGAGAACATATCTACCATATTCTGATATTGCGCTTCCGGATCGTTAGCAGCCCATTTCTTCTTGTAAAGTGAATATACACCGCTTTTAATCACCTCTGAAGCAGCTTTGTAGGCTTCGGTGAAGTACTTCTTGGATGCCTCTTGCCAACGGCTTTCATCGAATCCAATCACACGTACGCCCGTTTTGGCACCCAAGCCGGTCAGACGGCCGGTTACCGTTTCATTGTATTTAGCTACACTACCTGCATAGAGCATCGCTTCCGACTTGAAAGCCAGAGCCACGTACTTGTTGCTATAACCGCTCTTGGGACTGCCGGGCATCATCAGTTCGATGGCCTTGTCATAGTCAGCCAAAACCTGATTCCAAGTTTCTTCCTCACTGGCACGGGGCACTTCCAAGTTGCCGTCTCCGGGATACTGGATGACCTTTGTTACCAAAGGGATACCACCGAAACGACGGGCCATGGCGTAGAAGACCGTGGCACGCACGTAATAAGCTTCGCCCAAATAGTGATTGTAGGTAATCTCGGCGTAAGAGCCTTGGTATTTCGGCAGGTTCTCAATCAGGTAGTTGGCATCGCGCAACAATTCAAAAGCTTTACCCCAGTAAGCATTGTCTTCACCGGTAAACGCACGGCAAATACCATCGCGGTTCATTGCTTCGCCGGTACCATCGATACCGATAGCATTCAGCCATCCGTTAAAATTCAAACCCCATTGAGACAGATATTTGAAATCTTCCCACGGCATATTGCTATATAGACGCGCCATGTAGATGTCCATACCCGATTCGTTGGAAAGCAACGACTCGGAAGTCACGATATTTTTGGGAGCAATATCCATATCGACACATGAAGTGGCGAGAGTCATGCACAACATCGCGGATATCAGTTTATGTTTCATATTTACTATTTTTTAGGTTTATATCATTGATTACTTAGAAAGAGAGGGAAACTCCCAGTGTATAGGTCTTGTTCAACGGATACATACGGCCCAGATCGTCATCGGGATGCTCAGGGTCAACGAACTTCACGCCAGTGAAAGTCAACAGGTTGTAAGCATTGGCATAAACACGCAGGCTGGCATTGGGAATCTGCTTCAGTTTTGGGAAGGTATAGCCCAACTCGATGCTCTTCAGACGGAGGTAAGCAGTGCTTACGCGGTTGAAAGCAGAATTATTTTTTGCCCAACGGCCTGTGTAAGCATAGTGACCGGAAGTCCAGACTGTAGAAGGATCATAGGGATCGGCTTTCGGGTCTACAGGATGCCAGCGGTCGAGGAACTGTGTCAATGCACCACCGCCATTCTTACCCCAAATTTCGTGCAGAGGCTCTTTGTATTCCATAGAACCCAGTGCAGAACCTTGCAACAGCATATTGAAGTCGAAGTTCTTCCATTGCAGGCCGGCATTCAAGCTGAATTGCAACCACGGAGTCTGGTCAAAGGCAAACGGATGTTCGTCCTGACCGTTAATCTCGCCGTCACCATTCCAGTCTTCATACTTATAATCACCCGGCAGGACGTCGCGTTCCTTGAAGCCGTAGTAATTCCAAATATCGTTCCAACTGGTGTAACGACCGGCGGAAGTATAACCAAACTGTACCCCTTGATAACGGTTCGTCAGGTTGTCGTTGCGCCAGCGATCATACGAGTTGGCCCAAGGTCCTTTTTCCGAAGCAGTCAGGTATTTCTGACGGGTAACGGTAGCAATACCCTTCAGGTTATAGCCTACTTCACCAATCTTATTACGGTGGGTCAGCTCCAATTCCATACCGAATTGGCGGTCGCTGTCCAGGTTTTCACGCGGAGCAGTGGCACCTACCACGGTAGGCAGGGCACCGGTACGGCGAGCGAAACGGCCGGTACGCAAACGGTTGAAGTAGTCGAACGAAACACCCAGCAGGCCGTCCCATCCTTCAAAGTCGAAACCGATGTCGAATGTCTTCGATTTGAACCAAGTGATGTTCTCGTTAGGCAATGCCATAGGACTGGCTGCACTGATAAACTTGCCGCCGAAAATGTAGCCCGGCGAATAACCGTTGTAGTCGCCGTTGGCCATGTTGCCGCTGGTCGAAGGATAGGTGTACCCCATAGCCCAGTCATAATTCAGGTCGCCGTCATCACCAAGTACACCGTAGCTGGCACGCAACTTCAACTGATTGACAAACTTCAGAACATCGATACTCTTGAAGAAAGGTTCTTCGGAGATTCTCCATCCAGCCGATACGGAGGGGAAGAAGCCCCATTGGTGTCCCTTGGCAAACTTGCTGGAACCGTCGTAACGGAACTGTGCTTCCAGCAGGTAGCGGTCGGCAAACGAGTAATTGATACGGCCTATCAAGGCTTCGTTGGCCTGTTCATAAAGGTCGTTATTACCGGTCTGCATGGCACCAATCTGGCCTTCGGTCACACCTGCCAGCAGGTAAGGCATGGAGAATGCTAGGTCGCGGACAGCGTAGAAGTTGTCGCCGTTGCGTTTCTGCACCTCCCAACCAATAACACCACCCACGTGGTGAACATCGTTAAAGGTGCGGTCGTAGTTCACTGTGAATTGTCCCAACATCTGCGACTTGTCATAAAACTCGCGGCGCATGTTGCTGGGCGAACTTTCGTTATAGACTTTCTGCTTGTAGGTACCGGTCTGTTCGTCATAAGCATACTGGTAGTACTCTTTACGGAAAGCCTCGTTGTTGTCGGCACGGTAGTCGTAACTGAACATGGCTTTGGCAGTCAACCCCTTCAATACCGGAGTGTATTCGCCGAAGTCGGCCGTCAGAGTAGCCGAGGACTGGAAATATTTCTGTTTGTACTTCTTGTAACCGGAAATGTCGGCCGTCATCATGGCCACAGTGTTCTGTTCCATATCCAAACCGTTGTAGTTCAGCATTGTTCCCTCGGGATCGGCGTATGCCGGATAGAGAACACCCTGACGCCAGTAGTTACGGATGATGTCTTGTGAGCTGGTGTAAGGCGTGTTGCGTTCGTCGGAGATACCGCTCACGCCGAGTTCGAACTTTATACCTTTAGCAATTTCAGTCGAAATGTTAGAGCGCAGGTTGAACTTGTTGTAGTTCAAGTCTCCTGAACGGAAGATACCTTCCTGATAGAAGTAGCCCATGCTGATGTAGAACTTCGTCTTCTCGGTACCACCGGAAATACTGATGTCGTGTTGCGTTTGCGGAGCCACGTTAGAGATAATCAGGTCGTTCCAATCCGTTGTACGGCGCGTGCCGTTGCGGAATGCTTCGAAACTCTCTTCGCTGAAAACCCATGAACCGCCGTTGATGTTATTCATCGACATTTCGTTGAACAGTGTCATAGATTCATAAGGATCACACAGTTCAGGCATACGTGAAGGCTGTTGGAAAGTGTAGGAACCGTTGTAAGAGAATTCCGTTTTTCCTGCTCCTCCTTTTTTAGTAGTCACCAGCACTACACCGTTGGCGGCACGTACACCATAAATAGCGGCTGAAGCATCTTTCAACACAGAAATGTCATCAATATCCATTGCATTCAAACGCTGGAATTCTTCCGTGCTCCGGGGAATTCCATCGATGATAATCAATGGAGCACCCATACCGCGAACATCGAAACTGTTGTTGAAAGTTCCGGGTTCAGAGCTCTTCTGCCATACACGCAAACCGGGAATACGTCCCGTCAGCATGTTCTGCGGATTTTCGTTCTTGGTCTTTATCATATCCTGACCTTTTACGGCAGAAACGGCACCCGTCACCGATCCGCGACGCTGTGTTCCGTAACCTATCACCACCACTTCGTCTATCATCTTGGAATCGGTTTCCATGATGATATTGATAGTGGTACGTCCGTTCACTTTCTCTTCCTTGTCTTTCAATCCCACATAAGAGAAGCTGAGGATACCGTTCGCGGGAGCACTGATGGTGTAGCGTCCGTCAATGTCGGTAATGACACCGGTGGTAGTGCCTTTCACCATGACGGCAGCGCCAATGACCGGCTCGTTGGTATCGTCCATAACTATTCCCGAAACGGGAACAGAGTTTTGTGCGAAAATATCTGCCGGAATCAGCATCAGAAGTAACGCCATAACCATGCAGGATAATCCTTGTCGCATCTTGCTAAAATTCTTCATAGTCCATTATTTTTAAAATTATTTTTTGCTCCATTCATAATTCGCCAACACTGCATACTCGGCTGCAAAAGCAAAAGTGAACATGCCTTCCACATTGTTCTTGGTCCTTTCGGCTTTATTCCAGCCCACCAGCAGGTTAGTGGGAAGCATATGCTTGTATTGATAATTTTCGTAGGCATAATCCAGATTGTTCTGGAAAGCCTCGATACAGCTTGCAGCAACAGTGTGGGCTGAATAAGCATCCACATATCCGCGCATCAACACACCGTTGAACCAATTGCAGAATCCACTGATGTCAAATGTATAGCAACCTGGTTTTGTGGCATCAGGTTTGGCAAAGTAAGCAAAGCTATTATCAGTCAATTCAGCCAAGTCCGTCCGATAGGCAGCATCGCCCGTAGCTCTGAGAAGGTCGGCAGCACCGGAAAGCATCGTACCGCTGTTGTAAGTGATGGCCGGACCTACGCGATCGCGCAATTTGGAACCCGTCCGATAGCGTTCGCCATCAATGGTGACATATTTTATGTCCGGCGAATCATAACCGCCCATCATGTCGTCGTACACTCCATCGGGTCTCAGCAAATACTTCTTTTGCCAATCATAAACGGCTTTGGCAAAACCCAGATAATAGTCGGACTTTTTCTCCGTGCGCAGCTTGCGGCTGTTATCGGCAGCCACATAACCGTAGGTCACTTCGTCTGACTTGCCTTTGTAAATTTCATGAAGCCACACCAACGGGCTGACAATGGGACCGTTGCTACAAGAGTGCTTGGTGAGATACCCGGGGCCCCATGTGATGCCTCCCAACGGATTGCCTTGTTCATCAAGAGTGCAATCCCAACCGTCGAGCACGTATTCCATCAGGTATTCCGCCTTTTCCAGATAACGTTGCTCACCAGTGATATGATAGGATTCCAATAATTCACGTACCAGCCACATCTGGTCATCGTAAACATTGAGGATGCCTTCTACCTGGGCAGCTCCTTTGTCGTTTCCACGGTTTACGCCGTATACCGTCCACTGCTTGGTCTGCGTATAAGAGGTCAGCGTAAAAGTACCTGCATAATACTCCAAATTATCATAAAGTTGGGTCAAGAGTTCCTTGTAACGGTTAAAGTGAGAATCATAAAGAGCCGTTTCACCCTTTGCCTGCCCGGTCTTCATGGCTTTCATCGCAGCGTTTACAGCCTCAATGGAACTGGTGTACATCCACACACTGCCCAACTCGCTGGAACGATTGCCTGTATAAGGATTGTAATAACGTGACATAGCCATGCCCGTACCCGTGAAATAGCACTCCACGGCATTGTCAATCAGCTCTATGGCACGCGCCACGTTCTGCATCGGCAGATTACCCGCAGGAATATCCGTCCCCCCGCTGCCCGGCTTTTCATCAGCAGCAGAGTCGTTGCTGCAAGCCACTAACGTCCATAAAAGCAAAGTCAGTAAAGTAAATAAATTTTTCATTCTGTTCATATCATACTATTAGTTTCTTCAGCCTTCCCCCTCCTCCTTCTTCCATAAGATGCAGAAAGAAGTAAGGGGAAAGCTTCAAGAATAATTAAATATCAGTAGTTTGTCATTCCATTGTTATGCTACGCAGCACCAGCTTGTTCTCGTCGCCGTTCTCTTCTCCTTTGAAGATACCGATAGTCAACATCACGTCTTCTCCGTTGAACTGAGACAAATCGTAAACAAAATCGGCATATCCTTCCGGATCTCCCTTTCCTCCTGCCTCATGGATAAACTTCCAGCAACCGTCGGCGGCAGCCTCGGCAAACTGGGCCGTATTGGAGGCAGGTGCCAAGTGCATGAGAGTTCCATCCATGCGGATGGCTGTCACCTTGAAGAAGGTGGCATTCGTTCCGCTGAAATTGCGGGTCTTCAATGTCATCTTGTTGCGTCCGGATGCAATGGAGAACTTGGCATAGAAATAGGATTCGGGCACGGTTGTGCTCACATTGTTTCCACCACGTGTCTTTATCAGATAACCTTCGGAAGGGAATACCTCAGGGTCTTTGCTGAGCGGCATATACGACCACTCGGCACAAACGTGGTCTACCTCGCGCCATGCACGATAAGCGTCCACATAGTTATCGCGGCTTCCTCCGATGGGGCTCATACCCGTGAACTGCGACTTCACTTGCGGCATGGTAGAACGTACCATTTCCTGAGTCATCTTCCAGCCGTCCAGTTCTTCGACTGCTGTTCCCGGCAACCATCCCCATCCTTCAACAACTTCCTTGGCAAAAGCGATGCGACGCAATACCAATTGCTTCCAGTAGTCGCCTGTCTGGGCGCGGAATGTACCGATGGCAATGATTACTTCCTTACCGATGTATTTGCTCAAGTCTACCGGAACAGAAGTGTAATTTTCCGAGGCATAGGTTCTGACGTCGCCCACCATCTCAGCCTTCGGATCGGCAGCAGTCAGGTCTACCACCTGCACGCCATAGTATGCCGGAGCAGCTTCGTCGGCACTGTGCGTACGAATCTGGAGGGTCATCATGTAGTTGTCTTCTGTAATCAGCTTGCTTCCGAATACAAAGGAATCGAACATCTCCAAGTCGGCGGGGTTCTTGCGGTCGTCTTCACTGTTGCGAATGCGGAGAGTGGTACCTTCGTTCTGCTCTTCCCAGTCGCCACGGAAATCCATCGTACACATGTAATTGCAAGCCCAGTCCCAATGGGGATAGCTTTCGGCGTTCCGTCCACCGCGGTATTCGTTATAATACCATTTTTCGGCAGCTTTCAAGTCGTCGATGGTCAGTCCGCGCAGGATTTCCGTTCCCCCCATACGCACGTCTGTAGTAGCAATGCCATCCACAAAGTCGGCCATAACCACTTTCTTCACGATAGAAGCATAACCATCTTTCGTAAATGTAACGGTATAGTCCGCCAGCGGCAAATTGCCAATTTCAAACGTACCGTCGCTTCCGGTGGTGGTAGTCTGTGTAGAGCTGATGCTGACTGTCACCCCTTCCAACGGAGCACTTCCCTTTCCTGCATCGGTCACTTTTCCTTTGATTTTTGCAGCTGCATACTCCATCTTAGGGCTGACTTCGGCTACTTGTTCTTCGTTGAATTTTCCTGCCACAACGGTAACGCTTACCGTCTGGTAATCGGCTTTCGTAAATGTAATTATATGTGTACCTATTGAAATGTTTTCGAGTGTATATACACCCTGTGAATTTGTCGTGGCTTGAGGACCGTCCGGTGTAGCCGTTATACCGGAACCATCGACCAAGACCGTTACCCCTTCAAGGGGAGAAGATAAATCGTCTGTGACGACACCCGTCACTTTTCCATAAGATAAAGCCCCTCCGCCCGTGTCATCATCCGAGCAGGAGCTTACCATGAACACCATACTTATAAGCATGGTCATCAGTCCGAAGACTTTTAGCTTTTTTGCCTGTTTCATAGTTTAATTATTATTAGAAGTTAATATAACAAAGGAGCCGATGCCAATCGCCCACATCAGCCTCAGGGCATTGTAAACCGCCCCCTCGACCACAAATTTGATTTTGCATGGGTTAATTTTAGGGTTAATTTGCGTATAATGGGACAAAAAAAAACATTAATCCGAGCTATTTTAACCCATAAAAGAAAGGACAGACTGCACTTGACTCTTCAAGTATCGAAAGGGGAAACGTGAATCAAACAATTATCGCACGGTTCTACTACCCCCCCCATTTCCAACAGTCCATTTGTCCTCTTTTATCAACGCCGGAACCTTAATTTTTAAAACGCTAATTATCAGAGGCTTTATAATAGTTTTATCTCAGTATACGACTAAGATACCCTAAGTATACGACTGAGGGTACCTAAGTATAAGACTGAGGTATCCTGAATATGCGACTGAAGTCAAAAGCTTTTTGCTTTGTAAACATTTATCAGACAGAACAAGAGCCATCGGACAAGCTGAAAGAGGCAGACCGAAGAATAAAAAGAGAGAAGACTGAAAGCACCGGATGCAACGTGCCGGGGAACTAACTCCAGTAAAGACTGAAAGGATGAGGATAATCCTCCCCCGTATATTTTTTGTATTCTGCCACAAATTTCTGGTAAGTGCCAATAGCGGCATTCTCATGCTTGAGTATGAAAAGCGACTTGAGGCAACAAGACAAGGCTGTCTCGTTCACCGGGTCGATATTGAATTCCGCTTCGGCCAAACTCACAGTTTCCGCATAATCCTGCGCCTCGAAAGCCTCCTTCATCAACTGCAAGACAAGCACTTCCAAGCGGCACTCCACATCTTGCTTAAAACCGTCGAACAACGGACCGTCCATAAAGCCGACAAACTTGCCACGCCCTACGATATACAAGAACTCTTGTCGGCACTCCTCTATCCGGTTTTCGGCAACTATCGCCATAAAACGCAAATAGTCGCAATAAAAATCGGAGGACAGCGTGAAACGGAAACATCCTTTTTCGTAAACCAGTTCTATGCCATCCAATTCTTTTAGAATTTTGCGCAGGTGATTGATGGCTACTCCACGCGAGTTTTTCACTTTGTCCTTTGGCTTGTCGGGCCATATCAAATCGCTCAGTTGCTTGGAAGAAATTCCGTCGGCATCGCTATAACGCAAAATGAGACAGAATATCTGCTTGATACGCAAGGAAAACATATAGGAGATATTGCGTCCGTTCCGGTCGAAAACGGAGAAATCACCGAATAAATACATCGAATTGACAGTTCCCGTATCCACTGCCATCTTCTCCACCTTTACATCAGAGGCTTCAGGAAGTTGTTCCTTGTCCTGTCGCACAGCTTTGCCATCCTCGCCCTTGCCGGAGTTTCGATGCCGCTTGTACACTATCCACACGCTTCCGCCAGCTACAGCCACAACCGCGGCTACCAGTACCAGCCACACATGTGAAGCATTTCCTCCACCGTTATTTGCTGTATATTTTTCAAGAGAAACCGGTGGAAACAACAGTGAGTAGACAGAAAATTTGGAAGACACGTCGTCGCTTGTTTCTTGCACGGTCACAAAAAGCCTGCTTTGACGCTCGTTGTAATAAAGACGAGCGTTCGTCGTGATTTTGTCGGAGTAAATGGGAATGGAATCACCCAATATATGACAACTGCCATCTTCTACAGAAAAACGGTAAAGATGCAAAAACGAGTTGGAGACACTCTCGGGATAACGCAAGACATAGAAACAAGAGTCATTCAGTATAACCATATCCTGCGCCGGAACCATATTAGGCTGTCCTTCTGAAATGTCCCAAAGCTTCTGCACACGCATTTCTTGCAAATCCACCTTATAAAAATCGTGAAAATAACGACGACCTATCACCTGGTCGCCCGACTCATTGCCCATGCCCCCGAAAATGTAGACAGAATGATTACTGTCCAGATAACCGGCCGAAGAGAAATAGCGCGGACAAAGAAAATCGCCGGACAGAGAACCCAGCGTATTCCAACGTCCCTCCTCTGCATTGAACATATAGAATTTATTGCTGTAGTACATATTGCCGAAGCCGCCGAAGATGGTGTAACGTTTGCGAACTGCATCATAATAGGAACAGTGATGATGCAATTGCATACTCAGCCGACTGTAACTCTCCACCCTCCAGCCCAACGTATGCAAGTCCAAACTCGCTATCATAGGCTCTGAATCTCCATTCTCGGTATACACCTCGTAGGCATAGAGCCTTTCACTGTCACTATCGAAGAAACTGCCGGCAAGAAACAGCTTCACAGGACACCGTTCGGCAAAAGCCTTGGCAGAAGTGCTTCCCGTCTCCATATTGTAGACGAACAACGAATCACGGTTGAAATAATAAATCTCGTTTCTGTCGGCATTGTAGCAAGAACCAGCTTCCGAAGCCGACGCAAAGCCACCCTCTTTCCTCCAGTGATAGGCCTCGTTAATCAGCCATATCGGGTTCTCCACTTTTCCATAAAGAGTACCCTCTTGGTTACAGACAGATTCTCCGTCCGCCTCATCCAAGGAAAATGTGTAAGTATGCTCGGCATTCACAACCAGCTTGTCAACAGCTATCTCCGGAACGTCAATGATGTGGTCGCTCTTACCGAACACGATTTTCGGACTGAACTCATCAGAGAGCAACACCCCCTTACATACCTTTTCTTGATCGTGAATTTTGAGAGTAATCTCATCCTGCTTCAGGTTGAAAGCTATCTTCACCTTGAACCAATGGGATTTCATCGCCTCCGCCTTACTGACAGGCAAGGCTATCAACACACACTTCCCCTCCTGGTTCAGACGGAACAAGATGTCATCGCCACGAAAATCAAAGAAAAGATTGAAAATCTGTCCTTCGTCAGCTCCCTTAACCCGCAATACATAGCCGACACTCTCGGTAGAATACAGAGCCATGTTGAACTCCAAGTCAAAGTAGTCTTTGAAAGAGGGACAACTGTGGGCAAACACATCATAGGATGTCCTTTCGTCGATAGGGCTGGCTGCGCCACGAAATCTCAATCCGTATGCGGAAACCATTTGGGTAGTGCAAAGACTTATTATTAAAATGATATATCTATATAAATGTACCATTAGGTTTTCATTTAAGGTTATGCAATGCCATCATAAAACATTAGCCAACATTTATTAAGAAATGATGGGAAGATTAAAATGCAAATATATAAAATATTAATGAACGAATAATATTTTGCTTAAATAAAGTAAGTTCCTATACAGCTATTATAAAAGACTAAAAGTCCGTATCATCTCCGCTCCTATAGAGGCGGAAGATGTACGGACTGGACGAGAAGTAGATACAGAGATGTTATGAAGACTACATGGAAAAGTTATGACGCAGGTACTCCCGTCACAATTCCCCGACCATGTGTCCCTATATAAACCCACCCATATTCCTGCATGTCACCGCAGATATGCAATACCAGGCCATATTGATGGGCATCATCGTTGATACGTACCCAAGAGTTCGCCGCATCGTCAGAACGGAAGAAACCGTATTGCCCGTTGACTACGCCTATCAGATAGATGGCAGGATAATCATTGCCTGGCTTTGCCTTGCCGAAACCAAAAGCATAGATGGTACGTACCTTATCCAAAGCACGGAAATCAAATTTTTCTGAAGCAGCAGAGCGGTACAAACCATCATAAGCTGCAATCCACAAATCTTTTTCATGACCGGGAGTAGCGTAGATACGGTCTTGTCCTCCACGCGGATCTCCTCTTCGTACGGCGGCACCGGCATTACCCCGTTGGAACCGTTTAACAGTTAAATTCAATGTGTCGGCATGAAAAGTCGCCCCACCATCCTCGCTGCTATACAATATTTCGGCCACAGCATCTACAGCATAAAAACGTTGGGGGTTCACCTTGTCTGCAATGACGCGGATATTCTTAGGCAAACCACGGCAAGATTGCCAAGAAGCCCCCTTATCACGGGTCAGATAAGCCTCCGAGCGGTCGGGTGTCCAAATCCAAGAAGAGCCGTCTGCTGCCACGGCGATATGCCCATTACGAGACTTTTCCGTCGGAACGGTGGCACACATAGTCCAGTGCCTGCCCCCATCTTCTGAATATGAAATGGTCTTTGCACCCGGCTGATGGCCGAACAGTGTACCAACCCTGACTATCAAATCCTGCTTCAGCCAGGCACCCGTCACTCCATTCGTATTTCCGAAATGAGGATTGGCATGGCTGCCCAACGAATCGGGACGATTGAGGTCGAAATGCGTAAAGCCACCATAATCACCGATACCGGAAATCAGACGCGCCCCTTTTTCGGGAGCATAGAGTTCGAGAGGCACGGTCTCTTCGATACCGGCAGACATGATACTCCATTTCACCGGTTCCCCACGTTCCACGGCAGAGAGGTTGAAAGTTTCCCAACCGCCGAAACCGGTGGTAAACATGGCATGTTCAGCGTCGGCAGGATCTATCTCAATATCGAACATCCAGTGCAGAGGGGCTACTTTTGTATAGGGAGCCTTAGAATAATCATACTCATATCCCGTCTTGAAAATCGGTTTCCAGCTCTTGCCACCGTCAGTTGTACGGAACATCTCATCACTTTTATAACCGTGCTTGCCCCCTAGACTGTGTGTACTGGCAATCAGATGCTTCGGATTACGAGAATCTACAGATACGGCTGCATAGCCAAATCCTGCCTTTTCGCCATCTGACAGTCTGACGGGAGAAATGTCTGTCCATTTGCCTTTACGGGTATCGTATTTCCATACGCCTCCATCCCCCATCTGGCTTGGACCGGGAGTATCTCCATACGTCAGGACCAATTGCCCGTCACCGGTCAAGACCATATGCGTGGGGCGATACTGCACCGGCTGCCCCCCGACCGGCCGCCAGCTTTCACCATAGTCGTGGCTCACGAACAGATTTTTCCTTCCCATCAATGAAGCCGCCACATAAATGTCACGGGTACCACGCCCATCGCGGGTGCCTTGTGCATCATAGGCAACGCAGACGATGCCACTGCCGCGATTCCCCCATGCGGCACGGTCGGCGGGATTAAACTTCTCGGAGACATCCGGGAAAGACACCACCCGTGCCCAGCTCCGCCCCTTATCCGTACTGCGCCACAAACCATGCAAACGGGTCCCCATATAAATGATATTCCCATTCTGCGGGTCTACCATCATCCGTTCCCCATTACCACGCCCGTTCTCGTTGCCGCCCATCGTAAAGGGCACATCGACACGGGCAAAGGTTCTACCGCCATCATAAGAACAAAGTATGGCCCCATTAGAGCTACTGGTATACGTACCACAGGCAATATACACGTTCTGCGGATTCTTCGGGTCGATGGCAATGCTCTCCACCCCCTGCAGATTGCTTTCATCCAGACTTATCCAGTCCAGCAAGGGCGTCCACTGGTTGGAAGCAGCGTCCCACCGGTAGGCTCCTCCCATATCGGTGCGGCAATAACGGACACCAGAAGCTTCCGGGTGAAAAACGATACCGTCCACAAAGCCTCCTCCCACTATCGGTACGCTCTTCCATTCGTAAGAAACGGAATTCACCGGAGATATATCTTGGGCGAGCATCGGCATGCCGCCCAGTATCAAACTTATTCCTGCTAAAAACAACTGTCTTTTCATAAGCATCAGGGTTCTAAAACAAACGTTCTTGATATTTCCTTCAAAGATAAGAATATTTCATTGATATTTCAGACTGAAACATTTGTGGCAGTGCACATACAATCCTAACAACCAACGTTTTAATAAAAACAAGAAACTAAATCAAGCCATAAAAAGATTAAAACGGCACCCATCGCAGTTCTTCCCTCCAACAGTTTTTTGTAACAACAATGCAACATATATGACACAAAAACACAACACGTATGTCCGAACTTTGTCGCCGACAAATCATTCGACAACAACAGATTATGAAAAAAAGTGCATTGACAGTACTGATTGCCCTGCTGCCGTTGGCCGCAATTGCCCAAACGCCCTCCATCAACGAGGACGGAAAAAAGATTGAAAAGGAGAAGATGGAAACCAAAGACTACCTGCCGGAAGTCCACGGAACCATCCGCGCCAAATACGAATATCAGACCACCATGGGTGCAGGACGTTTCGAAGTACGCAATGCCCGCGTCAGCGTGACGGGCAACGTATTGCCCAGCGTAGCCTACAAAGCCGAGATAGACCTCTCCGACGAAGGCCAAATCAAGATGCTGGATGCCTACGCCCGGCTTTTCCCGACAAAAGGACTGACAGTCACCGCCGGACAAATGCGCGTCCCCTTCACCATCGACGCCCACCGCTCGCCGCACCAGCAATACTTTCCCAACCGCTCGTTCATCGCCAAGCAAGTGGGCAATGTACGGGACGTGGGATTCACAGTAGGATATACCCTGCCTACCGATGTACCTATCACCGTGGAAGGAGGACTTTTCAACGGTTCCGGACTGACCAACCAGAAAGAATGGCACAAGGAAGTGAACTACTCCGCCAAAGCCCAGTTTCTCTTCACCAAAGGACTGAACCTGACACTAAGCGTGCAGAGTATCCAACCGGAAGAAGTACGCATGCAGTCCTATGACATCGGCACTTACTACGAAACCGGCCGTTTCCATATCGAAGGCGAATACTTGTACAAGCAATATTCCGACAACGCTTTCAAAGATGTACACGCCGTCAACACCTTCATCAACTACG
The DNA here is from genome assembly GCF_003603495.1 of Bacteroides sp. AM41-16. Taxonomy (NCBI): domain Bacteria; kingdom Pseudomonadati; phylum Bacteroidota; class Bacteroidia; order Bacteroidales; family Bacteroidaceae; genus Bacteroides; species Bacteroides sp. AM41-16. Next base: position 64,920 of record NZ_QTNE01000020.1, read on the forward strand.
ACCTGCCTCTACGAAAAGTATTCAACAAGATGTCTTTCCTGCTACGCTACGACATGATGACCGACCAGAGCGACGCCAAAACCGCCGATGAGGAAACCGGCAGATTGACAGTGACCGACTACAAACGCCAACGCCTGACGGGCGGCATCACCTTCAGCCTCAGCAAGGCATTCCGCACAGACCTCCGGCTGAACTACGAGAAATACTTCTATGCCAAAAACAGCATAGCGAAAGAGTCGGAACAAGACAAGGTGGTATTGGAATTGATGGTACGCTTCTGATATTTCCTGGCTTTCCCTTGCTTTTTTCATTCCAAAAAGGTATATTTGGAATAAATTATTCCGAGTTATGGCAAATCCAATCATACCCGGCATACTGCAGACTGAACAAGACTTATTGTATAGTAAGCTGAATGCATACAATCAAGGGAGAGCCTCTTATAAGGAAGTGGGCGCCTATCTTGTCGTACTGCCCCGACCGGAGCATCTCCAATATACTTTATGGATTTACTCTCCACTGCCCGGAAGACAGTCCATCTTCTACATTTGCGACCTTTCCACCGACATTCACGAAACGCTACGGATGGCAAGCACACTATGTTTCTACTCGCCGCGCAGCCTGCTGCTTGTGGAGTACAATGCCAAAAGAATGCAGAGCAAAGGGGACGACATCATCTCCGTAGGCAAATACCACGGACACTTCCTGCACGAAATCCTCCGTATAGACCCTGCCTATCTTACGTGGATAGCTTTCAAATTCCAACCACGCATCCCCAAGCAGGAACGTTTTGTACAGATTGCCAAGATTTACCATTCGGTCCATCTCGACATACAACGGAGAAAAACGTACCAGACCACCGGCGGACGTTTTCTGGGGAAAGAAAGCGAAAAAGTGGAGAACCTGACGCTGACGGTGCTCAGCGTGCGACTGGAGGACAACCCCTACAAGACGCAGCTCAAAGGGACCACTCCTTATTTCTATGTGCGCCAGGTGCTGAAGCTGAAAGACTCCATCGGCAACTTCGTCAGCATCCGGCTGAATGCACGCACGGCAAGCCAGAAATCATGCCAGCTGCCCGCCGTGGAACATGCCTACCAGGTAGGGGAACTGATGGAGATAGCATCGGCACGCATCGCGCGTACCTATATAATAGGAAGTACGAAATACACCCGGTTGACACATGTGAAGCTGCACATCCCTACCGGGTAAAAGATTTTCTATCAGATACGAACCACACGCTGCATACGGCTGCTTTCCCAGCCTGCCTCTATCAAGCGGATGACTCCGACCACCTCGCGGGCATCGCTCTGCAAAGGTTCGCCGTGACAAATATGCCGATAGATATTCTCGTAAAAAGCTGCATAATCACCGGGAAGGCTTGGATAAGGTTCATGCACGATTCTACCGCCCTTTTCCGTATGAAGTATCCCCCAAGAGGATTTGTCCTCCTCGCCCCAGTGCGGAGTGACGGGCAATACGCCTTCGTTCAAGGCGGCTTCCTGAGGGTCGAAACCATATTTCACGTAAGAACCTTCCCTGCCGTGGAGGACGAAACGGGGTTCGCTCGCACACATCAGATAGCTGGATTTCAGCGTTATCTTTACTTCGGGTGCCTTTGAGGGGCGTAGCAAATGAATGATGAAGTAGTCGTCTACCTTGCTGTCCTTGCGCAACGTGGCAATATCTGCAAAGACGGCTTCGGGCATACCGAACAGCTGCACAGCCTGGTCTATGACGTGGGCGCCCAGGTTATAGGTCAAGCCACCGCCATCTTGTCCGGTTTCCTTCCAAGTATTCGGCTTGATAAAATTACGATAACGGGGGAAGGTGGATTCAAACTCCACCAGATGTCCCAGCAGGCCTTTGGACAGTATTTCCTTGACCGTCAGAAAATCGCCGTCCCACCGGCGATTCTGGTAAACGCTCAAGGTCAGCCCCCGGCTTGCGGCAAGTGCCACCAGCTCCTCAGCTTCTGCCACGGTGGTAGTGAAAGGCTTCTCCACAACCACATGCTTGCCAGCTTCGAGGGCGCGGCGGGCATACTCATAATGAGTGCTGTCCGGTGTGTTGATGACAACCAAATCCAACCCTTCCAGTCCGATAAGTTCCCCAAAACTCCGCACAATACAAGCGTCGGGATACTTTTCCCGGGAGAGTTCCTTACTGCGCTCCGTAACGGCAATCAATTCAAAATGAGGGTTGGTGGAGATGAAGGGAGCATGGAAAACACGTCCCGACATTCCGTAAGCGGCTAATCCAGTTCTTATCTTGTCCATATCGTTCTTTTTAAGTTCACCCTTATTCCGTCACCAACGGACGCTTACGCCAATCGTCCTTCATATAGCTGTCGGGGTAGACCGTCTTATCAATGATTTCGCCACCTTTCAGACGAATCCAGGTGGTGAAAGTACGGGCACCTTCCTTCATCACAATGACACGGGCACCGTTGGACAAATGGTTGTACTCGGTATTGCCACCGGTGAAACGGCCGTAAGCCAGCAGAATGCCTTTCCACATTACGGCATAATCGTTGTCATGGTCGTGTCCGACAAACATACCCATCACATCACCGGCCTCTTTCATGGCAGTGAACATGCCCGTATTCAGTTCCGGAGCGCAAGCCTTTTCCATGCGGGTACCTATCAGTATGGCGTTCTCGTCGGAAGCGGCTTCGTTATATTCCGGCAGAGGGATGTGGAAGAATGCCAGTGCAGGCAAAGGTTGGCCACCGTTCTTTGCTTTATAAGCGGCACTCTGCCGACGGTACCAGTTCACCTGGTCGAAAGTGAGCCAGTCGTACCCCTTTACGTCGGGTAGTTTGGAGTAGGAATGGGAATCCAGACAGTAAAGCAGGGCTGCATCCTTCTTGCCGTCCGAGGATTTCAGTGTGAGGACATAGTCGGGGGATTCAACTCCGCCACGGTCGGGTTGGATATTGAAAGGCATGGAACGGATAACATCATAAAGTTCGGCACGTGTTTTTCCCTGCTCGTTGTCGTGGTTACCAAAGGTTACGACAAAAGGAATCTTACGGTCCGTAGCATAGGAAAGCACCTTGCGCATGGCCGTATCGGCAGGTGCGGCATAGACCACATCGCCGGTAAAGACTACTAAATCGGGGCGCTCAGCATCGAGCACCTCGCCAATACGCTTCAAAGCAATGTCTGAAGCCGGATTACCATACTTAAAGTGGATGTCTGTAAACTGGACGATTTTAAACTCTCCATTCTTGTTGAACTGTAAAGGCGATACTTGTGCCGGGCAGAACAAGGAGGATAAAAGTGCCAGACAAAAGGTCAAGGAGATTTTCTTCATATAAGTGGATGATTAAAATTAGTCGGTATCATTTCAGCATAGTATTATTCTTTCACTATCAGCACAGTGGCATAGGCAGATATACCTTCTTCTCTGCCCGTAAAGCCGAGTTTCTCCGTGGTAGTGGCCTTGATGGAGATGTCGTCCTCGTCTATGCCCATCACAGTGGCAAGCGTGCGCTGCATTTCGGGAATATGTGCTTTCAGCTTAGGACGTTCGGCACAGACGGTGGCATCAATGTTGCTCACCGAATAACCTTTGGTAGCTATCAGTTCTATTGTTTTTCTCAGCAGAATCTTGCTGTCTATGTTCTTGAACTCACCGGCAGTATCGGGAAAATGATAGCCGATGTCGCGCATATTCGCCGCACCCAGCAATGCGTCACAGATAGTATGAATGAGCACATCCGCATCCGAATGCCCCAACAATCCCTTTTCATGTCCCAAGCGAATGCCGCCTAGCCAAAGCTCGCGTCCTGCCACCAGCTGGTGGACGTCAAAGCCGAAACCTACACGTATCTTCATATCATTACTTCTTTAAGTTGATACGAAAGTACGGAAAAAAAGCGAGGTAACAAGAAAAAACAAGACGAAGATAATCAGCGGATATGGAAGTCGAGCACTTTCTCCTCTCCAAGATAGCCCTGCAAGTGCTGTCCGATGCTGACAGGGCCTACTCCCGCAGGTGTACCCGTAAACAGCAAATCACCGATTTTCAAGGTCATGAAGCGGCTGACATAAGCAATGATTTCATCTACCCGGAACAGCATGTCCGCTGTATGACCGCGTTGCACCTCCTTATCATCAATCGTCAGATGGAAGTCCAGATTTTGCACGTCTCCACCCGCCTGCTCCAACGGGATGAAGGTGCCGATGGCTGCCGAATTGTCGAAACCTTTGCAGAGTTCCCACGGATTACCGGCTTCACGGAACTTACGTTGCAGGTCACGCGCAGTGAAATCAATGCCTACCGTCACTGCATCATAATAGCGGTGCGCAAAGCGGGGTGCAATGTTCTTGCCCAGCCGACAGATACGCACAACTACTTCCGTCTCATAATGCACCTCGTTGGAAAAGTCGGGGATAAAGAAAGGTTTGCCATCTTTCAGTATAGCCGAATCGGGTTTCAAGAAAATAACCGGTTCCTTATTCTCGTGTGTATGTCCCAGCTCCTTGTTGTGCAGAGCATAGTTCATTCCTACAGCAATAATCTTCATTACTTGATCTCATTAAAGTTCAGTCTGTTAAACATCACGGCCAGATGGGCATAAAGGGAAGTGTTCTGCACGACAATGTTCTCGGGAACACGGATACGGAACGGGGTGAAGTTCCATACGGCCTTGATACCGCCCTCTACCATGGAATCCGTTATCTGCTGGGCTATTTCGATAGGTACCGTCAGCACGCCTATATTGACATCGTACTCCTGCATCTTCTGCTTGAACTTGTCCGAGTGATAGATGGGGATGCCGCTCAGTGTCGTACCCACCAGTTCGGGCTTCACATCGAAAGCAGCTACTATCTCCAAACCGAAATGGCTCAGACCCGAGTCGCGCAGCAAGGCACCTCCCAAGCTTCCGACACCGAACAGAAAGGCTTTGTGTATATTGGTAAATCCCAGGAAATCCTCCAGCACAGCTATCAGTGTGTCCACCTCATAGCCTACACGCGTACGTCCCGAGATATTGACATACGAAAGGTCTTTGGCAATTTGTGAAGCATCAATATTGATTTCCTTGGAAATCTGGGTGGATGATACGAATCGTTCCCCCTTTTGTTTCAGCAACTTTACATTGGAAAGGTACCACGGAAGCCGGCGCAAGGTAGGTTCCGGCACCTTCATGGTTTCTTTTTTCTGTAACGGACTGCTCATAGTTTCTTATTTAAGTTCTCAATATTGCGATTGGCAAAAGTAGTGCTTTTTTTCTAATCAGTAACACGGATGCAACAAAAGCTTAACATAATTTCTAATTGCATAATTCCACATAATATCGTACTTTTGGGAAGTTTAAAAGAAAGAAGTATGAAGAATAATGATTGGAAAGAACGGTTGAATATAGTCTATTCCACCAACCCGGACTACAACTATGAGATGAATGACGATGAGGAGCAAGCTACCCTCCCCCCTGCACAACAACGCCTGCGTGTACAGCTGGACCGCAAGAACCGGGGTGGCAAAGTCGTCACTCTTGTCACAGGTTTCGTGGGCACCGACAATAATCTGAAAGAACTGGGCAAATTGCTGAAAAGTAAATGTGGAGTAGGCGGAAGTGCCAAAGATGGAGAAATCATCGTGCAAGGCGACTTCAAACAACGTGTCATCGACCTCCTGAAGGCAGAAGGATACACGCAAACCAAGCCCGTGGGATAAACGCATCATCCGTCTCACTGCAACTGTAGAGGCATAAAAAAGTGACCGTTTAGGAATTCAACTCCATATACGGCCACTTCTTTTTATAGAATCGTTTCTAAGCGGAATTATTCAGCGCGCAAAGTAAAACGTTTGAAGTCAACAACCTTCAATTCTGGATCAGCTTCTTTCAAGACTTCTCTAACTGTCTTCTTGCCGTCCATGATGTCTTCCTGGTTCAGCAAGCAAACTTCTTTCAAGAACTTGCCAAGACGGCCCTTAGCAATATTCTGAATCATTTGTTCAGGCAGATGTGCAGCTTTCTCGGCAGAAACAGTAGCAATGATTTCCTTTGCCTTTGCCACGTCTTCAGCAGTAATCCAGCCCTTGGCCATGTTGCTTTCCATGTGGTCTTCGCTGTCCACGTGAGCCGGGTTGATACCAGCCTTCTTCAAAGCAGCCTCAACAGCCTTCTGTACCTGTTCAGCTTTTGTCTTCTCGATAGCAACATCTATTTCCTTCTGCTTGATTTCTTCAGATACGCCATCTTCGTCTACTGCAATCGGGTTCATGGCAGCAATCTGCATGGCAATCTGCTTAGCCAGTCCTTCTTCAACAGCCTTGTTGAAAGCAACAATAGTGCAGAGGCCATTTCTGTTCATGTGGTTATAAACCACAGTGCTTGCGCCTTCTACAGTCATGTAACCATCCAGCTCCATCTTCTCGCCAGTGATACCGCTACGGTCTGTTACAGCATCCTGTACAGTACCGTTGCCCATCGGCAGAGCTTTTACTTCGTCCAGAGTCTTGCACTTGTTAGCTACGGCAAGGTCCAGAATATCCTGAGTCAGTTTCACGAAATCAACATTCTGAGCCACGAAGTCAGTTTCGCACTTCAAAGCGATGATAACGGCAAAGTCACCCGTAGTCTTAGCCAGCACACAGCCTTCAGAAGCCTCGCGGTCTGAACGCTTAGCTGCAACAGCTTGTCCCTTCTTACGGATAATTTCCATTGCCTTGTCGAAATCGCCTTCAGCTTCAGTCAAAGCATTTTTGCAATCCATCATACCAGCACCGGTCATCTTGCGGAGCTTGGTTATATCAGCCATACTTACAGCCATAATATCTTTTTATTTTAATTGTTAATAATATCCTTATAAAGTAATTGAGAGTTGAGAATAGAGAATTGAGAATTGCCGTAAAGTAACTCTCAACTTTCAATTCTCAACTCTCAACAGTATGATTAAGCCTCTTCTTCCTTCATGAAAGCAGCAGCCTTAGCGGCATTGATTGCTTCCTCGTCGGACTTGTCGAGTCTTGCTTTTGTAGCTTTCTTCTTGCCTTTGTTGGCAGGAGCTTCACCGGCAGCTTCCATGTCTACCTTTTCGGCCTTACGTTCTTCCAGACCTTCCTGCATAGCAGCGCAGCAAGCATCAAGAATAACTTCTACTGACTTAGTAGCGTCATCATTTGCCGGGATTACGAAATCGATATTCGTAGGATCGGAGTTTGTATCAACGATACCGAATACGGGAATACCCAGACGGTTAGCTTCACGAACTGCGATGTTTTCCTTCATTACGTCGATAACGAACAGAGCAGACGGCAGACGAGTCAAGTCAGCGATAGAGCCCAAAGTCTTGTCCAACTTTGCACGTTGACGTGAAATCTGAAGAATTTCTCTCTTGGAGAGGTTTGAATAGGTACCGTCGCTTGTCAACTTGTCGATGGTAGCCATCTTCTTGACAGCCTTACGGATAGTCGGGAAGTTAGTCAACATACCACCCGGCCAACGCTCGATTACATAAGGCATATTTACAGATGCAGCCTTATCGGCAACCACCTGCTTAGCTTGTTTTTTAGTAGCAACAAACAGGACTTTCTTTCCTGATTTAGCGATTTGCTTCAAAGCTTCAGCAGCTTCGTCAATTTTAGCAACCGTCTTGTTGAGGTCAATGATGTGAATACCATTGCGCTCCATGAAGATGTAAGGAGCCATTGCAGGGTTCCACTTTCTTTTCAAGTGACCGAAGTGGCAACCGGCTTCTAATAATGTATCAAAATTTGTTCTAGACATTTTCTTTTAAATTAATCGTTTACTTTCTTTTTTGTTTCTTCTAAACCAACCGCCGGGTAGTCTGAATCTGAAGAGTCCCGGTAGTTTAGATACTAAACGCTTTTTCAGTTGAGAGTTGAGAGGTGAAAGTCGAGAATTAAGCAACTTGTCCGCCCCAACCGTTCTCCAACTCTTAACGTTTACTGAACTGGAATCTACGACGTGCTTTCGGTTGTCCCGGTTTCTTACGTTCAACAGAACGAGGATCACGAGTCATGAAACCTTCAGAACGGAGAGCAGCCTTGTCCTCAGCATTGATTTTCACCAGTGCGCGGGCAATTGCCAAACGCAAAGCCTGAGACTGGCCGGTGAAACCGCCACCGCAGAGATTAACTTTGATGTCGTACTTTTCAGCAACACCCAGCTTATTCAACGGCTGTTTAACTACATACTGAAGAATGCTTGATGGAAAGTACTCTGCGAGGTCTCTCTTATTAATAGTAATCTTTCCAGTACCTTCGCTTACGAAAATACGTGCAATTGCACTTTTACGTCTGCCTAATGCATTTACTACTTCCATTATCTCTTATTTAAGTACGTTAATATCAATCATTTTCGGGTTCTGAGCATCGTGTTTGTGCTCGCTGCCGGCATATACATACATATTGCCCAGCAATTTTGCGCCCAACTTGTTCTTAGGCAACATACCCTTTACTACTTTTCTCAGTAACTTGTCATCACCGTTCGGTTTTGCCTGCAAACGGGCAGGAGTGATTTCTCTCTGGCCGCCGGGATAACCTGTATATGACAGATATACCTTGTCATTCCACTTGTTACCGGTTAATTTTACTTTGTCGGCGTTGATAATGATCACATTATCGCCACAATCTACGTGAGGGGTAAAGTTAGGTTTATACTTTCCTCTCAACAGTTTCGCAACTTTTGCGCCCAGACGACCCAATACCTGGTCTGTAGCGTCAACAATGACCCATTCTTTAGTCACTGTAGCTTTGTTTGCAGAAATGGTCTTGTAACTTAAAGTATCCACTCTTAATTGTTTTTTAAAATGTTACTACTAAAATGTTTTTCTTCACCGCAAGCCAGTCATCCCGGACAATGGAAGATTAACTCGCTATGAATTAAATGCTTATCCTTTTGAGATAATAATCGGCTTGCAAAGGTACGGTTTTTCTTAGAACTGGCAAAAGTTTTCCACTTTTTTTTAGAGAGCCACTTGGCTGATATACAACAGACAAAGTTATCCTGCGGAGAAACGAAAGAATCTCCGCTAGAACAACTCTTTATGATGCGGCCTTCATCGGCCAATGCCGTCATAGAAGACCTTCAAAGCTGCATTGAGAAAGAAACGGGAAAGAGAAAGAAATATCAACGAACAAGGTCCTCGGGGAATTTCGCGGGCATGCCCACCCGCTTCCATGTTTCATGGAACCATGTATTCAGTTCATTCCCATTCAAGTCCTTAGCTATAAAATACTTCAGGTACATTACCCCGTCGTCCCCTATTTCAAACTCCAATATATTGTCTTTGTGGTCCAACATGGGCAGATGGATGTTTTTCTCAATACTTTCCTTATAGGAATTATCCGTCAGCTGCTGATAAGTCCCATACCCCGTGATGATGGCATCCTTGCCAGGAATCATTGTAAAGTTGACAATGCGGCCGTCATCACTCAGCACTTTAAAGGTATTACTCGGTTTCAATATCCCGGGAACATCCGGGATTTCGGACACATAATGACATAACTGCCAAATTCCTGCCAGTTCCGCAGGCCTAAACTCTGCGCTCTCCTGCGCATTGGCTCCCGCTACCGCAAGCAGCACCGCTGCCAGCATGGTAAAGAAATAGTTCCGTTTCATATTCGTATGATGTTGGTTAACGTTATGTCGTTCCGCTAGACACAAATATAAAGATTTATTTTGAGATTACAACATTTTTGGGTATAAAAAAACCGCACAAACAACAGAATGTTTGTGCGGATGATTTTATCCAGTTTGTATATTCCGAAACTTAGAACTCGGCGTTGCGCGGCGTACGCGGAAACGGTATGACATCACGGATATTCGTCATGCCCGTAACGAACAGCAGCAAGCGCTCAAAGCCTAAACCGAACCCGGAGTGGGGACATGTACCGAACTTACGGGTATCGAGATACCACCACATATCCTTCATCGGGATGTGAAGTTCGTCAATGCGCGTCATCAGCTTGTTGTAATCCGATTCACGTTCGGAACCGCCAATGATTTCTCCAATCTTCGGGAAGAGTACATCCATGGCACGCACGGTCTTGCCGTCTTCGTTCTGCTTCATATAGAACGCTTTGATTTCCTTCGGATAGTCAGTCAGGATAACCGGACGCTTGAAGTGGTCTTCCACCAGATAGCGCTCGTGTTCGGAAGCCAAGTCAACTCCCCAGTACACCGGGAATTCAAACTTATGCCCTTTGGCAACAGCCTCTTCCAATATCTTGATACCTTCCGTATAAGGCAGGCGCACGAAGCTTTCTTTCAAGACACCTTGCAGACGTTCAATCAAGCCCTTATCAAACATGTCATTGAGGAACTTCACATCGTCGGCACAGTTGTCCAAAGCCCACTGTACACAATATTTGATGAAATCTTCCGCCAGGTCCATATTGTCCGTAATATCATTGAACGCCACTTCCGGCTCAATCATCCAGAACTCTGCCAAGTGGCGGGGAGTATTGGAATTCTCGGCACGGAACGTAGGACCGAATGTATAGATGGCTCCCAATGCAGTAGCGGCAAGTTCGCCTTCCAACTGTCCGGAAACAGTCAGGCTGGCCTGCTTTCCGAAGAAGTCATCATCGTAAATAATGGAACCGTTCTCATCTTTCTTCAAGTCGTAAAGGTTCTTCGTAGTCACCTGGAACATCTGGCCTGCGCCTTCGCAGTCGGAAGCCGTGATAATCGGAGTATGAAAATAGAAGAATCCTCTGTCATGGAAGAACTTGTGGATGGCAATCGCCATATTATGACGAATACGGAACACAGCCCCGAACGTATTGGTACGGGGACGCAGATGGGCTATCTCACGGAGGAACTCCATGGAATGACCTTTCTTCTGCAACGGATACGTGTTATCGCAAGTTCCCAGCACTTCGATTTCGCGGGCCTGCACTTCGGCCTTCTGACCGGAACCGACAGATTCCGTCAGCACACCGTTTACGCTCAAACAAGCACCGGTAGTAATCTCTTTCAGCATCTCCTCATCGAAGTTACCCAAGTCTACTACAATCTGCACATTATTTATTGTAGAACCGTCATTCAGCGCGATAAAGTTTACTTGCTTACTACCTCTGCGGGTACGAACCCAGCCCTTCACGTTGACCATAGCGCCAAAATCTTCACGCTTCAGCAGGTCAACAATCTTTGTTCTACTAATCTTTTCCATAAAACAGTTATTATACCTTATTATATATTACTCAAAAGAACCCATGCGCAGGAAGTTCACCTCTTGTTCCGTGAGGTAACGCCATTCGCCGCGGCGCAGGCCTTTCTTGGTTAAACCGGCAAAATACACACGGTCCAGTTTCATCACCTTGTATCCCAGCGATTCGAAGATACGACGCACGATACGATTCTTGCCGGAGTGGATTTCAATACCGACATCATCTTTCTTGAAGTCATCCGTATAGCTGATGGCATCTGCATGGATTTCCCCGTCATCCAGTTGAATACCGGCTGCAATCTGCTCCATATCGGCTTTTGTCAGGTTCTTGTCCAAATGCACATGATATATCTTCTTCTTCAGATACTTGGGATGCGTCAGCTTGGAAGCCAGGTCACCATCGTTTGTCAGCAGCAACACACCTGTAGTATTACGGTCCAGACGACCTACCGGATAAATACGTTCGTCGCATGCGCCCTTCACCAAATCCATCACCGTGCGACGTGCTTGGGGGTCATCCGAAGTAGTCACAGTATCCTTCGGCTTGTTCAGCAGTACGTAAATCTTACGTTCTATGCTGACCGTCTGGTCGTGGAACTTCACTTCATCACCGCGCTTAATCTTGGTTCCCAATTCCGTCACCACCTCTCCGTTTACAGAAACGACTCCGGCAGTGATGAATTCATCAGCCTCGCGACGGGAGCAAACACCGGCATTGGCCAGGAATTTGTTCAAGCGGATAGGCTCGTTCGGGTCCACAAACTGCTCCTTATATTCTATCTGTTTCTTCTTGCTGTACTTAGCATTGGGGTCATAATCGGCCGAACGACGGACTGGACGGCTATAGCTGTCTCTGTTGCCGTATCCGCCAGGTCTTCCACCACCCGAATTGAAGCGTGGACGATAAGGACGGTCACCACCCTCATTATTGTAGCGAGGACGCTGCGGACGGTCGCCATCTTCGCTGTTATAGCGCGGACGATAGGGACGGTCCGTATTATAAGAACGGTCGCTGTTGTAGGAGCGGTCGCCGTTATAAGGACGTTGCGGACGGTCACCACCCTCATTGCCATAACGCGGGCGCTGCGGACGGTCACTATTATAAGGGCGTTGCGGACGGTCGCCACCTTCGCTGTTATAGCGCGGACGGTAAGGACGGTCACCCGAATTGTTTCCATAAGGGCGTTGCGGACGGTCGCCGCCTTCGCTGTTATAGCGCGGACGATAGGGACGGTCGCCATTATCGTTATTGTAACGAGGACGCTGCGGACGGTCACCATTGTCCGCACCAGGATTAAAGCGCGGGCGATAAGGGCGGTCACTGTTATAAGGACGCTGCGGGCGGTCCCCGTTTTCACTGTTAAATCTGGGGCGATAAGGACGGTCGCCATTATCACGGTTGTAAGACGGACGGCTGTAGCCACCTTCCTTGTTAAATTGGTTACCATCGCGGCCGGCACCTGAGTTCTCCTCTGCGGAAGAAGCATCACGCCAAGTTTCGTTTTCTGTACTCATTGTTTTTTATTCGAATAAAATTAAACCTTGGCCTCACGGCCATTCATTGTCTCTATTATACCTTGAATTTTATATGTTTCTATAACAATTGCCGGAGTAAAAAGTTGAAATTCCTCCGGTACACTTCTGTGGTTGCTTAAATTCCCGTATAAGTATGGGGGGTAATCACCCGCAATTCTTTCTTTATCTCTTCACTTACATTCAGTCCCTCTATAAATTCCTTGATAGACGCTTCCGTAATGGCCTGATTGGTACGGGTCAACGCTTTCAACGCTTCATAAGGATGCGGATAGGCCTCGCGGCGCAGAATGGTCTGGATAGCCTCGGCCACCACGCTCCAGCAATTGTCCAGGTCACGGTAGATGGCCGGTTCGTTCAACAGCAACTTACGCAAACCCTTCAAAGAACTTTGTATGGCAATAATGATATGCCCAAACGGCATACCCACATTGCGGAGCACGGTAGAGTCCGTCAAGTCACGCTGCAAACGGGAAACCGGCAGTTTTACCGCCAAGTGCTCAAGAATAGCATTCGCCATGCCCAGGTTTCCTTCCGCATTTTCAAAGTCAATCGGGTTCACCTTGTGCGGCATCGCGCTGGAGCCCACCTCACCGGCTTTAATCTTCTGCTTGAAATATTCCATAGAGATATATTGCCAGAAGTCACGGTTCATATCAATCATCACCGTATTGATGCGCTTCATGGCATCAAAGATGGCAGACAGATTATCGTAATTGGATATCTGGGTAGTATACTCCTCGCGTTCCAAGCCAAGCTTTTCGGAAACGAACTTATTGCCGAATGCCTTCCAGTCATATTCCGGATAAGCCACATGATGGGCATTGTAATTACCCGTAGCGCCACCGAACTTTGCTGTCACCGGACAAGCCTTCAGCGTTGCCAACTGGCGTTCCAGACGGTAGACAAACACCATTACCTCCTTGCCCAAACGGGTAGGCGAAGCCGGTTGTCCGTGTGTCTTGGCAAGCATGGGGATAGCGGCCCACTCTTCCGCATAAGCACGGAGCTGCGCTATCAGTTCCTCTATTTGAGGATAGTACACCTGCTCCAACGCCTCCTTTACAGACAAAGGAACAGACGTATTGTTGATATCTTGTGAAGTCAGGCCAAAATGGATGAACTCCTTATAGTCGTCCATACCACCCAACTTGTCAAACTCTTCTTTCAAGAAATACTCCACAGCCTTCACATCATGGTTCGTCACGCTCTCAATGTCCTTAATGCGTTGCGCGTCGGCTTCGGAAAAGTTACGGTAAATGTTTCTCAAGGTTTCGAAAACACCCTTATCCACCCCTTTCAGCTGCGGCAAAGGCAGCTCACACAGCGTGATAAAGTATTCTACTTCAACTTGTACACGGTATTTAATCAGTGCAAATTCTGAAAAATAGGCAGCCAAAACATCTGTTTTGCCTCTGTATCGACCGTCAATCGGAGAGATTGCGGTAAGTAAATCAAGTTTCATACGTCGTATTTATGATGATAATTATCGGACTGCAAAATTACTGCTTTTTTCTGAGTAACAAGACATAAAGAATAAAGATTTTAAGAAAAGGAAGTTAATGGATAAAAAAATGGCCTTACAATCGCTTGCAAGACCACCTTCGAATGAAAATTTCCAGTGGGCGTTGACGGATTCGAACCGCCGACCCTCTGCTTGTAAGGCAGATGCTCTGAACCAGCTGAGCTAAACGCCCTTTTGATGAACGAAAGTGCTTGGATTTTGTGTGGGCGTTGACGGATTCGAACCGCCGACCCTCTGCTTGTAAGGCAGATGCTCTGAACCAGCTGAGCTAAACGCCCGTACACTTCCGTTTCAAAAGCGATGCAAAGGTACAGCTTATTTTGACATTACCAAAACTTTTGCATAATATTTTTCGATATTTTTTTAGTCATTTAGCGACACACTCTGTTTTTCAAGCATTTAGTACGTTCACTTTTTTGCCTCATTTTTCCGGATAACCTTTGCCGGATTGCCAACGGCTATGCTATCGGATGGAATATCTTTCGTCACCACACTACCCGCACCGATGATACAACGGTCGCCGATGGTGACGCCTGGACACAAAATGGCACCGCCGCCAATCCAGCAATCCTCTCCTATCGTCACCGGATAGGCATATTCCTTTTCCGTACGACGCTCGATATAATCCATCGGATGATGGGGAGTGTATATCTGTACGCATGGACCGACCAACGTATGGGCACCAATCGTGATATATCCCCCGTCCAGGAAAGTGCAATTGGCATTGACAAAGACATGTTCACCCAGCCGGATACCATCCCCATGGTCGCAATGGAACGGTGGACAGATGACGGACGTGGCGGGAATGCCCGGTACCAGCTCCTCCAGCAAGCTCCGGTAATCCTCATCGTAAGTACTCATCACACGCATTTTTGCCAGCAAGCGCTTGGCATGCTTGAACTTCACCTGTATCTCCGGAACGGACATATCCGCCAACTGGGAGCTACGCATTTTTTCCACTTCATTCATATTATTTCTTCTTTTGATTCATACAGAGACTCAGCCCCGAACAAAAATACGGAAATAAACGCAGTATACCAAAAGAGCGGAAAACCTTTCGGCTTTCCGCTCCTGCAATCGTTTATAGAGCAAACAATTTATTTGTACTCCTGCCAGCTCTTAATCTGGATATCTTCCAGCTTCATTTCGCAGAATGCCTCGATAAAGGCACTTGCCAGGCGGGCATTGGTAATCAACGGAATGTTGTGGTCGATGGCACCGCGACGAATCTTGTAGCCATTGGTCAGCTCGCGTTTCGTATGGTTCTTCGGAATGTTGACAATCAGGTCGAAGGCATGGTCGGCAATCATCGTCATCACGTTGTTTTCCGCATCCGGGCGTTCATCCGGCCAGTAAACGGCTTCCGTCGTCACGCCATGGGCGTTGAGGAAAGCGGCTGTACCTGCCGTAGCATAAATCTTATAGCCTTTGGCAAAGAGCATGCGGCTGGCATCCAGCAAATCCACCTTGGACTTCATGGCTCCGGAGGAGAACATCACGCCCTTCTCGGGACGGGGGATTCTGAATCCGGTAGCAATCATGGCATTCAGCAATGCTTCGGAGAAGTCGTCGCCAATACAGCCTACCTCGCCCGTAGACGACATGTCCACACCCAATACCGGGTCTGCCTTGTGCAGACGGGAGAAGGAGAACTGGCTTGCCTTCACACCGATACGGTCGATGTCGAATGCCGACTTGTCCGGTTGTGTATAGGGAGCGTCCAGCATGATACGGGTAGCAGTCTCGATGAAGTTACGCTTCAGCACCTTGGATACGAACGGGAAGCTGCGCGATGCACGGAGGTTACACTCGATAACCTTCACCTCGTTGTTGCGTGCCAGGAACTGGATATTGAAAGGACCGGAAATATTGAGTTCCTTCGCAATCTGGCGGCTGATTTTCTTGATGCGGCGTGCCGTTGCAAAGTAAATCTTCTGTGCCGGGAATACCAGCGTAGCGTCACCGGAGTGTACACCGGCAAACTCTACGTGCTCGGAGATGGCGTATTCCACCACTTCACCGTTTTGGGCAACAGCGTCGAACTCGATTTCCTTGGTGTTCTGCAAGAACTGGGATACCACCACCGGATATTCCTTAGATACCTCAGCAGCCATCTTCAAGAAGTTTTCCAGTTCTTCTTCATCGTAGCATACATTCATCGCAGCACCGGAGAGTACGTAAGACGGACGCACCAGTACCGGATAGCCCACCTTCTCTACAAAGCCTTTCACATCTTCCAGGCTAGTGAGTTCCTGCCAAGCCGGTTGGTCGATGCCCAGCTGGTCGAGCATGGCAGAGAACTTGTTACGGTTTTCGGCACGGTCGATGGAGATGGGGGAAGTACCCAACACGGGAACTGACTGGCGGTGAAGCTTCATTGCCAGGTTGTTCGGTATCTGTCCACCCACGGACACGATGACACCGCGCGGCTGCTCCAGGTCGATAACGTCGAGCACACGCTCGAAGGAGAGCTCGTCGAAGTAGAGACGGTCGCACATGTCGTAGTCCGTAGAAACGGTTTCGGGGTTATAGTTAATCATGATGGACTTGTAGCCCAGCTTGCGGGCAGTCTGGATGGCATTCACCGAACACCAGTCGAACTCTACAGACGAACCGATGCGGTAAGCGCCCGAACCAAGCACAACCACTGATTTTTCATTCTTATAATAGTTCACATCATAACCTTGAACGGCATACGTCATGTAGAGGTAGTTCGTCAGTTCCGGATGTTCGGAAGCCACCGTATTGATGCGCTTCACGGCGGGCAGGATGCCCAGCTCCTTACGACGGGCGCGTACGGCAAGGTTTTCCTTCTCCATATTGCCTTGCGGATTCAGCACGAAGCGGGCAATCTGGAAGTCGGAGAAGCCAAGCACTTTTGCTTCGCGCAGCACGTCGGCGGGGATGTCTTCCACCTTATTATATTGAGAAAGTTTCTGCTTGTAGTCTACGATGTTCTTCAGCTTGCCCAAGAACCAGGGGTCAATCTTGGTCAGCTCAAAGATGCGGTCGATGGCATATCCCTTTTCCAGAGCCTCGGCAATGGCAAAGACGCGCAGGTCGGTGGGATGTGACAGTTCGTAATCCAAGTCATCGAACTCCACTCCCTCATTGCCCACGAATCCGTGCATTCCCTGACCAATCATACGCAAGCCCTTCTGGATAATTTCTTCAAAGGAACGTCCGATAGACATGATTTCGCCTACCGACTTCATGCTGGAGCCAATTTCGCGGCTGACACCTACGAACTTTGTCAAGTCCCAACGCGGAATCTTGCAAATCAGGTAGTCAAGCTGCGGAGCTGCATATGCCGAGTTGGGAGTTCCCATCTCGCCGATTTGGTCGAGCGTATAGCCCAACGCAATCTTGGCAGCCACGAATGCCAGCGGATAACCGGTAGCCTTGGAAGCCAATGCGGAAGAACGGGACAGACGGGCGTTCACCTCGATGACACGATAGTCGTTTGTCTCGGCGTTGAACGCATACTGGATGTTACATTCGCCCACGATGCCCAGGTGGCGGATACATTTGGTGGAAAGCTCCTGCAACATTTTCACCTGCTCGTCGGTCAATGAGCAAGTGGGAGCCACTACGATGGACTCACCCGTATGGATGCCCAGCGGGTCGAAGTTTTCCATGCTTGCCACCGTGAAGCAGTGGTCGTTGGCATCGCGGATTACCTCGAATTCAATTTCCTTCCAACCCTTCAGAGACTCTTCTACCAGAATCTGCTTGGAGAAAGTGAAAGAGCTTTCGGCCAATTTAATGAAGGCTTCCTCGTCCGGACAAATACCGCTTCCCAGTCCACCCAGAGCATAAGCCGAGCGCACCATCACGGGGTAGCCAATCTCGCGGGCTGCCTTCAGTGCGTCCTCCATGCTCTCTACAGCGTGACTCTTCGGAGTCTTCATCGGAATCTCGTCCAGCTTCTTCACAAAGAGGTCACGGTCTTCGGTGTACATAATCGCCTCAACGGAAGTACCCAGCAC
The DNA here is from genome assembly GCF_003603495.1 of Bacteroides sp. AM41-16. Lineage (NCBI taxonomy): Bacteria > Pseudomonadati > Bacteroidota > Bacteroidia > Bacteroidales > Bacteroidaceae > Bacteroides > Bacteroides sp. AM41-16. The sequence continues at coordinate 83,117 of NZ_QTNE01000020.1, forward strand.
ACGCACGCCATATTTCTGAAGAATTCCGTTCTGGTAGAGTTCCGTACCGCAGTTCAGCGCCGTCTGTCCGCCGAATGCCAGCAAAATGCCGTCGGGACGTTCTTTCTTGATGATTTCTTCCACGAAATAAGGAGTTACCGGCAAGAAATAAACTTGATCGGCGATACCTTCCGATGTCTGGATAGTAGCAATGTTCGGGTTTACCAAAACAGAACCGATACCTTCTTCGCGCAACGCCTTCAACGCCTGCGAACCGGAATAGTCAAACTCTCCGGCCTGACCAATCTTGAGCGCACCAGAACCCAAGACAAGCACTTTCTTTAAATTCTTTTCCATATTCTCTTGTTGTCTATTAAGTTACGAGTTACAAGCTACGAACTACGAGTTGTAGCTATTTCACAAAAAAAATGCGTCACCCAATAAAGGATTAACGCATTACCAAAGAACTAAAAATATCTTTCTCGAAAAAAGAGAAACTGACGGCTCCCGAATGAAATTCATTCGAACGGAGGTTATATTTGCTTCTCATTTCCTGCGATTGCATAGTCTCTTTAAAATTTGTGCAAAGTAACGACTTATTTACGAAAAGAGCAAATTGTGGCATATTTTTTTGCATAAAAGAAACGTCATCCTCCATAATAGAAGAGCGGCCGTCGCCCACAACCGAAATCTTTTTCCGAAAAATGCGATTCCATATAAAAAAGAAAGACTATATCTCAGTAAAGGCATTTGCGGATAAATATGAAGATTCTCCCCACCAAAACTTGCTTTTCTCGCCACGGAAACTTACCTTTGTGCCTATACAAAAATAGAACAAGGATTCTGTTTCTACAAACAAAGCCTTTATTCTTAAAAATAAAATTTCTATTCCTTGGAATAAAGGCTTTATTCTAAGATTTCTCCGCCACCAAAAGAACTTTGCTCCGCAGGGAAAAGGACTTTGCAACGAAGGAAAGAAAAGAAAGGAGAACGCAACAATGACCACACGCTACCAAATGAAAGAAATGCCCGACTTGCAAGGCACGGGCGAACCAATCACCTACCCCAAGATGGTGATGACCGGACAGACCGGCACGCGCGAACTGGCGGAATACATCGCCATGACCTCGGGATTCTCTAAAGGCGTAACCGAAGGAATTATCTGCGAGCTGGGCGAAGCCCTGGCCCACGAAATGGGAATGGGACGCTCGGTGAAGATAGAAGGATTGGGCGTATTCACCCCCGCACTGTCCATCTACCCCGACAAGGAACGCGAACAGCCCCAAGAAAGCACCACGAAGCGAAACGCGCGGAGCATCTACGTAAGTGGCGTGAACTTCCGCACGGACAAGGCCTTGATTAGAGAAACCAACCATTGGTGCGAACTGGAACGTGCCTCCTGGAAACCCGCACGTTCGTCGAAGAAATACACCCCCGAACAACGTCTGGCTCTGGCGCATCAGTATCTGGACAAGCACGCCTTCCTTACTGTCAGCATCTACCGGCAACTGACCGGACTCGTCCGCTCCACCGCCACCGTGGAACTGCGCAAATGGGCACATACTCCCGGCAGCGGAATCGATACAAGCGGCATCGGAAGCCATAAGGTATACGTGAAAAGGAAAGAAAGCGTCATCCCTTGAGGTTTCGATAATTATAGGTATCTTTGCCGGTCTTAATGGCTTTTATACAATGAAGAAACTAAAAAATACATAATATGGCAAAAGAAAAAATCATCCTTACGGGCGACCGCCCCACAGGACGCCTGCACATAGGACACTATGTAGGCTCATTGAGAAGAAGAGTGGAACTGCAAAACTCCGGCTTGTACGACAAGATTTTCATCTTCATCGCCGACGCACAAGCGCTGACGGACAATATGGAGAATCCGGAAAAGGTGCGCCAGAACGTCATCGAGGTGGCACTGGACTACCTGGCTTGCGGACTGGACCCGACGAAGAGTACCATCTTCATCCAATCCCAGATACCGGAACTCTGCGAACTGACCTTCTACTATATGGACCTGGTGACCGTGAGCCGCCTGCAACGCAACCCGACGGTAAAGACCGAAATCCAGATGCGTAATTTCGAGACAAGCATCCCCGTAGGTTTCTTCACCTACCCCATCAGCCAGGCAGCGGACATTACCGCCTTCCGCGCCACTACCGTGCCCGTGGGCGAAGACCAGGAGCCGATGATTGAACAAGCTCGTGAAATCGTACGCCGTTTCAACTATATATATGGTGAAACCCTCGTGGAACCGGAAATCCTGTTGCCCGACAATGCAGCCTGCCTGCGCCTGCCGGGAACGGACGGCAAAGCCAAGATGAGCAAGAGCCTCGGCAACTGTATCTATCTTTCGGACTCTGCCGACGAGGTGCAGAAGAAGGTGAAGAGCATGTATACCGACCCCGACCACCTGCGTGTGCAAGACCCCGGAAAATTGGAAGGCAACACCGTATTCACTTACCTGGATGCCTTTTGCCGTCCGGAACACTTCGGCCTTTATCTGCCCGAATATCCGAATCTGGACGAACTGAAAGCCCACTACCAACGTGGCGGTCTGGGCGACATGAAAGTGAAGAAGTTCCTCAACGAAATTATGCAGGAGACACTGGAGCCTATCCGCAACCGCCGCAAGGAGTTTGAAAAAGACATCCCCGCCATCTACGACATGCTGAAGAAAGGTTGCGGAACTGCCAGGGAAACCGCTGCCGCAACCTTGGACGATGTACGCAAGGCTATGAAGATAAACTACTTTGATGATGCGGAACTGATTGCAGAGCAAGTAAAGAAATTCGGCGGAGAATAAGGGATAGGAGATACGAGTTACAGAAGTTACGAGTTACAAGGAGCTACCTGTTACAAGTTACTGGTTACAAAAAATGAGGGGCATGCGTCATAATAACGCATGCCCCTTCTCATTTCTATAACTCGTAACTCCTTGTAGCTTGTAGCTCGTAGCTTTCTAATTGGCAGATTTCACCAATACCACACGGTTCAGAATCGGCTGTCCGAACTTATCGACACCACCACCGGCATCCACCTTCAGGCGGTCAGCAGGAATTCCGTATTGTTTTACCAATACATCGACCACGGCTTGTGCACGCTTCAAACTCAACTCTTTGTTGAATGCCGGCGTACCGGTTGCAGAGTCTGCATATCCGTTTACAGTGTAAATGGCGTTCGGGAACTGTTTCATCTGGTCTGCCAGATAAGACAAGTTCATTGCTTCACGTGGAGAGACTTCGGCAGAACCGATATTGAAGAATACGGTACGCGGTGCTATATCCGGATCGGGAACAATCACTTCGGTTTCCGTAACTTCGGCCACCGGCTGGTTCTGTGCAGCCACCAATGCATTCTGCAGCTGCTGGTTGGCAGCTCCCATCTCTGCAAGCTGTGCCTGCATGGCAGCCAGCTCTACCTGAGAAATCAACTGAGGCATCGGGCGACGGAATCCACGGGCGGGGAAACGGTATGTCAACCCTACCGTTGCACTCAGCACGCCATCATATCCATGATCGCCGCCAACTTCGCCATCGAACTTATCTTCAACGCCCATTGCGCTCAGCTCCAGGTTAATATCTATCGCATTGGAAATACGGAAGCGATTGATGATACCCGCGTTTACAGACAGAGCTTCGCGGTGAGGCTTTGTGTAGTTGTGAGTGAAGCCAGCACCTACATAAGGAATGATTTCATACACACGGTGCTGGTTGTATCCTCCAAACAGCGCATTCAGATTGAACATCACATCTCCGTGCAGATTCATATAGTCGAAACGCTGTTTGTAGTAGCCGTCATCCATCTGAGTGCCTTTCACGTAGTCAGCACCTGCATCATACGTATATCCTCTTGCCTGAAGGCCGCTATATTGCAGACGTACTCCCAGTCCCGGGGTGAACCATTTGCCGATGGCAAAATTCAGCGTCGGACTGATACGCTTGCCAAAACTTCCTGCCTTATCATTATCTCCAAAAGTTGCTTCGGCACCACCGCCTATAGAGAAAAACCAATTACTCCAGAACGGATTAGTGATTACCTGATATTTATCCTGAACCTGGATAACACCAAATTCTTCCACAACTTCAGTCTTTTGCTGCGCCATGGCAACAGAAGACACACCAGCTAAAGCCAGTAACATTAGAATCTTTTTCATATACCTTAAAATAGTTAAGTGGTTAATTAAACTCTTTATCATTCAAACTGTCTAATTAACGCCAACAGAACTAAAAGGTTCTGAATATTTGTACTTTTTTTGCCTTGATGCAAAAGAAAGTACTCTTCCTTATTTGGAGAAAAGCTTTTCTATGTCGTCTTCTTTAATGGTCGCCAGCACCGTCTTTCCGTCCGGAGTATAATTCGGGGATGGGCATGCAAACAGATTGTCCACGAGATTGGACATTTCCTCGTTGCTCAGCACTTGTCCATAGACGATGGCCGCAGCACGTGCCAAGGTCGATGCAAGAATTGTCTGCACCTCTTCCTTAACGTCATTCCCTTTTTCCATAGCAGTATGTACCATATTCCGGACCAATTCTACCGGGTTCAACCCCTCTATGCCCGAAGGTATGCCGTTGATGGCATAGCTGCCGCCACCCAGCGGGCTCAAATCGAAGCCTACTGCCGACAAATCTTCCAATATACTTTCCAGTACGGCAGCTTCCGAAGCCGGCAACTGGATAATCTCCGGAAACAATACCCCCTGGGATACGCCTTGTTTCTGTCGAATCTGGCTCATATAGCGGTCGAACAATACCCGGACATGCGCCCGGTGCTGGTCTATCAGCATCAGACCCGATTTAACGGAAGTCAGAATAAAACGCCCCTTGAACTGGAAGTGTTGCGCTCCTTTCTCTACCGTTGCCTCATTGCCATAGAAAGAGGCGCTTGCCCCGGAAGGAACCGTTTCCTGGAAATAAGGAACCCTCTCCTCCTCTCTTGGAGCCGTACCGGTAACCGTATCCTCTACAAAAGGCTCTTCCTCCATCGGCTCGTTCATCCTGCTGGCTTTTTCCAAACCGGAATAAAGCCCCTCCCACTCCACTTTGGGGCGCGAATAATTGCCACCGCCTCCATAGGAAGAAGCGGAAGACGTCTTGAAGGGATTGAAATCCGTGTTATAGTGTACCTTCGGAGGCTCTATCGGACGAGCCTGCTCGAATGCAGGAATATCCGGCATGTCCTCGGTATCAAAATCGATAGTAGGTATAGCGCTAAACTTGCCTAAGGATTCCTTGACCGCAGCCGACAGAATCTGCCAGATAGCCTGCTCATTCTCGAACTTAATCTCCGTCTTCGTCGGATGGATGTTCACATCGATATTGGCAGGGTCTACCTCGAAATAAATAAAGTAGGAGATTTGCTCACCGGCAGGAATCAGCTGCTCATAAGCGTCCATCACCGCTTTGTGGAAATAGGGGTGACGCATATAACGCCCGTTCACAAAAAAGTATTGGTGCGCTCCTTTCTTGCGCGAGGTTTCCGGCTTGGCAACAAAACCGGAAATCTTTATCATCGTCGTATTGACGTCTACGGACAGCAACTGCTGATTCAGTTTCTTTCCGAAAACTGCCATGATGCGTTGCCGCAAAGGCATTACCGGAAGATTGAACAATTCCGTATCATTACTATACAGATAGAAGGCTACCTCAGGATGCACCAGCGCTATACGCTCGAATTCCGTAAGGATATTGCTCAACTCCGTAGAGTTGGCTTTCAGGAATTTACGCCGGGCAGGAATATTGAAGAATAGGTTCTTGATGGAAAAATTGCTTCCCTTAGGGCAGGAAACGGCTTCCTGGCCCTCGACTTTAGAGCCGGCAATCAACAGTCGCGTCCCCAGTTCCTCGCTGGCTGGGCGTGTTTTCAACTCCACTTCAGCTACCGCAGCAATGGAAGCCAACGCTTCTCCACGGAAGCCCATGGTGCGTAGGGCAAACAAATCGGCAGCTTCGCGTATCTTTGAAGTTGCATGGCGTTCAAAAGAAAGACGCGCATCCGTTTCGGACATCCCCTTTCCGTCATCAATCACCTGGATGCAGGTCTTGCCCGCATCGGTAATCAGCACATGTATTTCCTCTGCTTCGGCATCAATTGCATTTTCCACCAATTCCTTCACAACAGATGCCGGACGCTGAATCACCTCTCCGGCAGCAATCTGATTGGCAACCGAATCGGGCAGCAAATGAATGATATCGCTCATGATAATGTTTAATGATTAGGGATTAATGATTAATCATTATTAAATGATTCCGTTACTGATGGCATACCACAAATAAATCAGCACAGCTATGACAACAAGGATTATGCCCAAATGCATCGGCTTACGTCCGCTCTCCTTGCGCCGCTTCAAGTGAGTTGTTCCTTCTATGAATTTGCCCCGTATATCCTCGGGCGAGAATTCCTTTTCCGGCAGCATACCCAGGTCACGCTTGGCGTTTTCTTCCATCTTCGCCAACTTCTCTTTCCGCTCATCCACATAGATATAGCTATGATTGAAGCCACGAGGCTTCCGCATTGCAAACATTCCCATGACGCTACTTATTATTTCGTTTAATATGCATATTCCTTGGCGAAGTTACAGGTTTCCGGTCACTTTTCTTCAATACTTCACCTGCTTTTTTAGCCCTCCACTCGAAGATGTCCTCCTTGTTGAGCGGACGGATGTAGTCGAACCAAACAAAAGAAGGCAGCCTGCTCTTATCTGGTGGAATCTGGTCCAAAGGATAGGCTGTACCGGTAGTCTTTCCAACAAAGACTCCGCGCTCCATTCTTCTCTCCTTCAAGTACATTTTCAAAAGTCCACCTTCCGAATAGTTCATCATAATCAGCGAACTGTCCTTCTCCTCTACCGGATAATACACCACCAGTACATTGCCGTTTACCTCCACCAGACGCATGTCTCCATCTATGAAGAAAGCTTTCATCTCCTTACCGGAAACTTGGTTATAGTGAATACTGTCCTTTTTCTCTACCGTCAGGGCCTGATTGATGATATGTGCCCAGTCGATGGTACTATCGTTCATGTAAATTTTAATTTCCTCGCCCAACAACTGTTGTTCCCCGTGCCACAAGATAGGGTCGGTGTACATCGTCATGCAAGAGTCCTTGGAATTATACACCAACGAATCGCATACGGCCTGCACATCCGTGCGATAAGCACGCACCTTATGATAGGCACGCATCTCCCGGTACATGGAATCGGTATTCATATGGTAGGTAATCAGCCGCAAAGTATCACCATGCATAAACAGACTGTCGCCCTGCGAATAGTCGATAGCTACGGCACGTTTGGTGGCAACGGCGCTTCCGGTCAGTTCGTTGTAGAAACAATAGTCGCCAGTCAACATGTTCCGGTTGACCGTATCATTCATCTGTACATTGTCAAAAGCCTCACCGTATCCCAAGATGCGGTCGTAGAAAAGGCTGTCACCGGTCAATTTCTTGCCGTCGTTGGTCAGTACGGAACGGTCGAGCAGTTCTGCCTGCTCAGTAGTCGTATTGTACACGCCACGTTCGGAATAAATATGATTTTGATCACTCACAATGTCGGAGGGGCCTAAAATAGTAGCAATCTTGGTAGCTGTACTATACTTCAAGGTATCCGAAGTCAAGACAAACTTCGGATTGACCAGCTTCACGTCGTGATTGAAGACAGCCAACTTGGTGGCAGGGCTATATTCTCCCCACTCGGAAGTCAGCACATTATCCTCGTCGGTCAGCGTACCGCCTTCGAAGTAATAACCCAAATCGTACAGACGGTCATAGTTCAAACTGTCGGTTGTCAGCACCGTATTACGATTTATCATACGTACATTCTCACGCAGCATGGCCAGCTGCGACATGCCGTCATAATACAGATAGTCTCCATAGATAAACAAGGTGTCGCCCTGCTCCATACGCACATTGCCGAATGCCTCCACAGAATTTATCTTTTCGAATATCAGCGCACTATCACAGAACATGTACATACTGTCATGCTTCATCCTCACCGAACCGATGAGTACCTGCACATCAGGACGCAACTGTTTGTCCGCCTGCGCCTCATCTGCGTACAACAAATCGACGCGCGTCTTCTTCTTTTCCGACGTCTCCGTCTTTTTCTGTTCAATCGAGTCCACTTTCCTCTTCTCCGGTGCACCAGTACTCTTCTTTTTGTCCTGCGCACTCAGCAGACAGATGCCAAACAAGCATAGAATGCCTACCAGGAGGTATCTATGCTTGTTCAGGAAATGATTTTTTGTATTCTTCTTTTGCATACAAATCCATGTAAATCCTTCCGGATTATTCTTTGATCCAGCCCGGATACTTGAACGTACAGTTATTCTTCCAATTATCCTTGATACGGACATACGTGTGCTTCTGCTTCTCACGAATCCACTTGTCCAGCACTTCGTCGCGGCGTTTCTCCAACACAATCTCTTTCAAGTTCTGATAGTCATCGGCAATGGTAGCCTTGTGTCCCGTCGTACGGCTCTTCAGTTTCACAATCACACACTCTTCTTTTCCGGTCTTTTGCGGAATCATGGTGAAGGCTTCGGAGATTTCGCCCACTTTCATCTTATCCACCACCTTGGCTATTTCAGGGGGAAGTTCCTGCATCTCAAAACGGGAAGTGTTCGTATTGGGATTCGGCAACAAACCATGATTGTTACGCGTATCCTTATCCTGCGAAAGCACTGAGGCAGCCTCTTCAAAAGAGAACTTGTTATTGCGGATATCATCGGCAATAGAATCCAAACGGGCACAACCGGCAGCCAGAGCTTCTTCCGGAATATGCGGTTTCAACAGAATGTGGCGTGTTTTAATACGGTCACCGCGCTTCTCTATCAACTGAATGATATGGAAACCATATTCAGACTCTACAATCTTGGAAACCTTGCTGGGGTCTTGCAAGTTGAAAGCTACATTGGCATAAGCGGGGTCCAGCATACCGCGTCCCGAAAACTCTATTTCACCGCCACGCATGGCCGAGCCACGGTCCTCGGAGTACAGACGAGCCAACATGGAAAAGCTTTCGCCCTTATTGACACGGTCGGTATACTCACGCAGACGCCTCTTTACATCTTCTATTTCCTCCAAAGGAACCTTGGGCTGCTGAGTGATAATCTGCACCTCCACCTGGGTAGGGATATAAGGAATGCTGTCCTGCGGCAAATCCTTGAAGTAACGGCGCACCTCAGCCGGAGTTATCTTAATCTCACCCACCAGTTTCTGCTGCATCTTCTGAACTTTCAATCCTTCACGGGCATTCTCGCGCAGCGTTTCACGAATCTGGCTGGAAGTCTTATTGAAGTATTCCTCCATTTTCTCACGCGAACCGATGTTGGCGATATACATGTTCGTCATATAGTCCACACGCTGGATAACCTCACTCTCGGATACTTCGATACTGTCGAGGGCAGCCTGGTGAAGATACAGCTTCTGCACGGCTATCTCCTCCGGTATCACGCAATAAGGGTCACGGTCAAATTTGCGTCCTTCATACAATGCACTCATGCGTGCTTCTTCCACTTCGGACTTCAGTATAGCCTCGTCACCTACTACCCACACTACCTCGTCAATTACGTTGTCTTGTCCATAAACGGTAGAACCGACTAATAGCGTCAAGGCAAATAAAATTACAAACTTAAAGTTCATACACTGTTTCATTCTTGGTGTCTTATTCTAAATAATATTTAATCTTGTCTCTTTTCACCGCCCGTTGGTACAAATCATCCTTCACTTGCTTCATGAATTCCACCTGCTTCACGTTCAGCAGCATATCCTTCACTTGCCTACGGGCAAACTCATAGGGTTCCTGCTCTCCCACCGGGCGATAATCGCTCACATTCAGGAAATAATGGAAAGCCGTATCCTTCAGCTCTACATGGCGATTCTTGTCCAGATACTCGTCCACATTAGGAACCTTCAAGGGCAGCATATCCAGCACTTCCGATACCGGCACCCATTTATCATAAAAATACTCATACTTCACAGCATTCTGCAGACTGTACTTTTCCAGATGTTCCACCGCCTCACGGGTTTCCGTCTTGTACCAGCGACGAACATTGCCCAGCTGCGGGGCTGTCAAAGGAACTTTGATGAACAAGCCTTTCATCAACGGACGTTCCACCTTGAAGAGCGCCTGGTTCTTCTCGTAATACTCCGTCAAGTCTTGTTCTGAAATCTCCTCTGATAGCCGCTGATGTATTAAAGCCTGCTGATAGGTATGCATTATCAATGCTTTGCGATAATTCTCCACAAGTTTATCAATCTCACCGTTATTGGGAATATTGCTCTGCGCTTTATCGTACAGCAAAATATCTTCCACCCAATTACGGATATAATGTTCTGCAAACAACAGACTGTCGTCTTTGGACAAACCGGCAGGAAGTACCGATTGCAAATCTTCCCGGTAAAGGAAATTGCCGTCCAACTCCACTAACGGTGTCCACCCTTTATGGTCGTGCTGCTCGCTGCACGCCGCACAGAGAAGGAAAATTAAAAGCCCAAAGCAGGTTGTTCGCATCACCAACTGATATTTACTTCGTTTTGAGGTACGAAGATAGTGTTTTAATCGGTTGCATCAGTGATTATTAACGGTTTTTAAAACCTCTTGGTCAATTTCAACCTTACCGGCAGCACGCAACTTTGCCACCCAATGCGTTTCCAAATAGTTCCGATAAGCGGTTACGAGCGGCTCTCGCACCTCTTGCCAACTATCTGGTCCCTTCTGCTTACGACCTTGTACAGCAGTAAAGGGAAATGACAAAACCGGGGTTGCATTCTTCCCTTTGAACACCAATTCATCCACATATGCATTATCACCGGGAGCAAATAATCCTTGCTCTGCCCGCACCTTGGGAGTATCGCCGGCATTGAAAGTGAGACGGATGGCATCCATCCACTCCTCTTCCGGAATCTGTTTCAGAAATTTCCGTACTTGCTTCGCCACCCGCTTGGTAGTACAATGCAGCACAATACCCTTATAACGCGGTTCGTCCCAATGGAAGTCCGAACGGTGCGCCTCAAAATATGCTTTCAATCCCGCTTCATCCACCACACTCCTCTTTCCCACTTCACGGTCAGTGATTTCGGCAAGCAACATGCTGTCACGATGCCCCTGCACCAACGCACAGAATTCGGGATGCTTCAATTCCAGACGGGAGTTTTCATAGTCCAGAATCGTTTTTACTGTAAAAGCCTCCAACTGTCTGCGCGTCCCTGCCGGATAAACAGCGGCAAATCCGGCAAACTCTTTTCCACCGTATGCCTTGCCATCCAGTGTAAACAATACACGGGAAGTGCTTCCTTTGGCCAGCAGTTCGTCGATACCGGCTTTATCCGGCATATAGTGATATTCTTTCTTCAGTTTATCCACAAAAGCCCGCGTTCCTTTATCCATTCCATGACGACGGGTTTGACAACGGATTATCTTGTCCTTCATCCTCTCAAAAGGAAGGATTTCCTGCTGTTCGAGTACTTTCACGATATGAATGCCTTGAGGAGTGAGGAACGGACGGGAAATCTCTCCGGCATTCAACCCGAATACAATATCCTCAAACTCCACCGGCATCTGCAGCCAACCCACCCAAAACGCTTTCTTCTCATCGGAAAATTGCTCGACGCAAGCATCGAAAGACGGCACAGCTCCCCCTTCCTTTGCAAGAGCCCTGTAGATAGAATCCATCCTGGACTCCATCTCACGCAAGGTATGACCGGAAATATTCTGGGGAAGATATTTAAAAATATGCTTCACATATACCCGGCCCGCACGCCGGCCGGATTTCATCTTGTCATAATACTGCCGTGCCTCCTGCTCTGCCGTCTCCTCATCTGTCAAGTATGATTTAATCAGACAGCGGCGATACTCATCCTGCTCCTTCTGGAAGACACGGGAAGTATCCAATCCCGCAACTTCGGCAGCCTCTATTTTCAGCCTGAAGTCTATAAACTTATTCACATATGCATCCAATGCCTTCCGGCCTGCACCGACAGAGGTACCGCCCTTATTATAGCTACGTTCGAATTCAGAACGGAAGACCTCCTTTCCATTGATACGCATCAGTACCGGATCGTCCTGGGCCGAAACAGCCAATCCGAACCCGAGGAAGAAAAACACCCAAAACAATCTAACCATAAGCGCCATCCGTTCTTTTTATACGGCTGCAAATATAAACAAAATGCCCGGAAAGCGGCAATCTCTCTCCGGGCATTCACTATTATTTTGTTATTATCTTACTCTGGACGGCTATAGTTCGGTGCCTCACTGGTTATAGATACATCATGCGGATGGCTTTCGAGTACACCTGCATTAGTAATGCGGGTAAACTTGGCATCGTGCAGTTTCTCTATATTGGCTGCACCGCAATAGCCCATACCGGCACGCAGACCGCCAACCAACTGATAAATCACTTCATACAAAGTACCTTTATAAGGAACGCGGGCAGCAATGCCCTCTGGAACCAATTTCTTCACGTCACTGGTACCGCTTTGGAAGTAGCGGTCCTTGGAACCATTTTCCATAGCTTCCAGCGACCCCATACCCCGATAGGACTTGAACTTACGACCGTTGAAAATAATCGTATCGCCCGGAGACTCTTCCGTTCCGGCAACCAGCGAACCGATCATCACGCTGTAACCACCGGCAGCCAACGCCTTCACTACGTCGCCCGAGTAACGCAAACCGCCATCGGCAATCAAAGGAATACCCGTGTCCTTCAGTGCCTTTGCCACATCATAAACCGCAGACAACTGAGGAACACCCACACCGGCAACTACACGGGTAGTGCAGATGGAACCCGGACCGATGCCCACCTTTACTCCATCAGCACCAGCCTCGACCAATGCCTTCGCAGCTTCACCGGTAGCAATATTACCAACAACAATATCAATATGAGGGAAGTTAGCCTTGGCTTCTTTCAATTTTTCAATAACCCCCTTGGAATGTCCGTGAGCCGTATCAATGACAATGGCATCCGCCCCTGCATCCACCAAAGCCCGCATGCGCTCCAAAGTGTCATTCGTCACTCCCACTCCGGCAGCAACGCGCAGACGACCTTTGCTATCCTTGCACGCCATAGGTTTATCCTTTGCCTTGGTAATATCCTTATAGGTAATCAGACCTACCAATTTGTTGTCTTTATCTACTACCGGCAACTTCTCGATTCTATGTTCTTGCAGAATTTGAGAAACAGCCTCCATATCCGTCGTAGGATTGGTAGTAATGATGTTCTCCTTAGTCATTACCTCATCGATACGCTTATTCATATCTTTCTCAAAACGAAGGTCACGATTGGTAACAATGCCTACCAAATATCTTTCATCATCTACCACCGGAATACCACCAATCTTGTATTCAGCCATCAAAGCCAGCGCATCAGCTACCGTAGAACCTCTCTTGATAGTCACCGGGTCATAAATCATACCGTTTTCAGCACGCTTCACAATAGCTACCTGACGTGCCTGCTCCTCAATGGACATATTCTTATGAATAACTCCGATACCACCTTCGCGGGCAATGGCAATAGCCATCTTCGCTTCGGTAACCGTATCCATGGCAGCAGTTACAAACGGGATTTTTAACTCAATGTTTCGTGAAAACTTAGTCGAGAGTTCGACTGTTTTAGGCAAGACTTCAGAATAAGCGGGGATTAACAGTACGTCGTCATAAGTTAATCCATCCATTACAATCTTATCAGCAATAAATGACATAGGGCTATGCGTTTAAAATTTATTGCGTGCAAATATACGGTTTTTATTCCATTCCGTATACTTGCACGCAACATTTTTTTCTTTTTTATCAACTAAAACCAATCAGTTTGCCATCTCTGAAATAAACTTGATGCGTACCAAACGTACCTCTTCTTCCGTAAAGTCATCACCCAACTCATCCAGAGCATCGTCAATCTTATCAGTGGTAGATTCCTTGAAATAATCATAGATATCCAGCAAGTGGTCTTCATCCATAATATCCTCCAAGAAATAGTCGATATTCAATTTCGTTCCGGAGTAGACGATAGCTTCTATCTCATCCAGCAGCTCTTCAAACTCAATGCCCTTTGACATGGCAATGTCATCCAATGCCACCTTACGATCAATGGCCTGAATGATGGCCACCTTCATTTTTGACTTATTGGCCACAGTACGCACACGCAAGTCCTCGGGACGTTCAATCTCATTCTCCTCACAGTGCCGCTTAATGAGTTTACAGAATTCCTCGCCGTAGCGTTTTGCCTTTCCGGCTCCTACACCCGGTATGTTCTGCAACTCGTCCAAAGTCACCGGATATATGGTCGCCATCGCTTCCAAAGACGGATCCTGGAAAATGACATAAGGAGGAACTTCCAACTTCTTGGACAACTTCTTTCGTAAGTCCTTCAACATGGAGTACAATGCCGGGTCTACCGCACACGCACCGCCTCCACGTGCAGGTGCTTCCTCTTCCACATCCTCAAAGTCATTGTCTTCCACTATCTTGAATGATTTGGGATGTTTAAGGAACTTCCTACCGTCATCCGTCACTTTCAGCAAGCCATAGTTTTCGACATCCTTACTCAGATAACCGGCAATAAGCGCCTGACGGATCACAGCATTCCACGTTTTGTCTTCTTCGCCCATACCAGAGCCGAACACTTCAAGATCTTCGTGCAGATGCGCCTGCACCTCTGAAGTTTCCTTACCTTGTATTATGTCTATAATATAGTCCGCTTTAAAATTTTCTTTCACCGCGAGAATAGCTTCAATCACGGTACACAATAATTCTTGAGCTTCCACTTGTTTTTTCGGATTTAAACAGTTGTCACAATTACCACAATTTTCTTCCATATATTCTTCACCGAAGTAATGAAGCAACGCCTTTCGGCGGCATACGGAAGATTCGGCATACGCAGCAGTCTCCAGCAGAAGCTGCTTGCCAATTTCCTGCTCTGCTACAGGTTTTCCTTGCATAAACTTCTCGAGCTTCTGCAAGTCTTTATTGGTATAGAAAGTAATACACTGCCCTTCTCCCCCATCTCTTCCGGCACGTCCGGTCTCCTGGTAATATCCTTCCAGACTTTTAGGTATATCGTAATGAATGACATAGCGCACATCCGGTTTGTCAATCCCCATACCAAAAGCAATGGTAGCTACAATCACATCAATTTTTTCCATCAGGAAATCATCCTGGTTCTGTGTTCGTGTAGCCGAATCCATTCCGGCATGATAGGCACGGGCATTGATTCCGTTTGCCTGCAGGATTTCAGCAAGTTCCTCCACTTTCTTCCGGCTCAGGCAATAGATAATGCCTGACTTTTCGGGATTGTTCTTAATGAACTTGATGATGTCCCGGTCTACATTTGCAGTCTTGGGGCGTACCTCATAATAGAGATTCGGGCGGTTGAACGATGACTTGAACACCTGCGCATCCACCATACCCAGATTCTTCTGGATGTCATGCTGCACTTTCGGTGTAGCCGTCGCAGTCAACGCTATCAGAGGGGCTTTTCCTATTTCATTGATAATGGGACGGATGCGGCGATACTCAGGACGGAAGTCATGGCCCCATTCAGAGATACAATGGGCTTCGTCCACGGCATAGAACGAAATCTTCACCGTTTTCAGAAACTCCACATTCTCTTCCTTCGTCAGTGATTCCGGAGCCACATACAACAGCTTTGTCTTGCCACTGAGTATGTCGGACCGGACCTGATCTATCGCACTCTTGTTTAGGGAAGAATTGATGAAGTGGGCTATCCCATCCTCTTCGCTGAAGTTACGCATCGCATCGACCTGATTCTTCATCAAGGCAATCAGAGGAGAAATCACGATACCCGTGCCTTCCATCAATAAAGAAGGCAACTGATAGCATAAAGATTTTCCTCCACCGGTAGGCATCAACACGAATGTATCATTACCTGCCAACAGATTCTCTATGATTGCTTCCTGATTTCCTTTAAATGTGTCGAACCCGAAGTATTTCTTCAGCTGGTCTGTCAAATTAATCTTCTTCCCTGCCATGATTCATTAGGTTGTTGTTTATTGAGTTAACTTTTAATAGTGGTACTCCGCCTTGTTTTCACAAAGAACCCTAACAAAGTTATAAACAACTTCTTAAATTTCAAGCATAATCCATCGAATATTTTTCAATAAAAAGTAAAATAGTCGGTTTTACCCCGTATTACCATCTGATTCTTAAGCACTTTGCAGTCGTGCTATATTTGCCTTTTCAAGCTGGCGCTTGGCGTAGTCCAACGTCACAACAAAATTGTCCTTCTGTTCTGACGGAATTTCGAACATGGCATCCATCATAATTGTCTCCACAATGGAACGCAAGCCGCGGGCTCCCAACTTATATTCTACCGCTTTATCCACGATATATTCAAATACAGCATCTTCAAACGTCAGCTTCACATTGTCCATCTCAAACAGTTTGATGTATTGCTTGATGATGGAATTCTTCGGTTCCGTAAGAATGGAGCGCAATGCCGCACGGTCCAACGGATTCAGATAAGTCAGCACCGGAAGGCGGCCGATAATCTCGGGAATCAGTCCGAACGACTTCAAATCCTGCGGAGCAATGTACTGCATCATGTTGCTCTTATCAATGGTTGCCGTATTGCGTACAGCGCTATACCCGACAACGTGCGTATTCAGCCGCTGGGCAATTTTCTTTTCAATGCCATCGAAAGCCCCACCGCAAATGAACAGGATATTCTTGGTATTGACCGGAATCATTTTCTGGTCGGGATGCTTGCGCCCACCCTGAGGAGGCACATTCACCACAGAACCCTCCAGCAGTTTCAGCAATCCCTGCTGCACGCCTTCACCACTCACATCACGGGTAATGGAAGGATTATCACCCTTGCGTGCTATTTTGTCTATCTCATCAATAAACACGATACCTTGCTCTGCCTCGGGCACGTTATAATCCGCCACCTGGAGCAGACGCGTCAAAATGCTTTCAATGTCCTCACCCACATAACCTGCCTCTGTCAGAACCGTTGCATCTACAATAGTAAAAGGAACATGCAGCAACTTGGCGATAGTACGCGCCAATAACGTCTTTCCTGTACCGGTACTGCCTACCATGATGATGTTCGATTTTTCAATTTCCACATCATCACCGCCGTCCTTCTGGAGCAGACGTTTGTAATGGTTGTACACCGACACAGACAAGAAACGCTTGGCATCGTCCTGACCAATGACATATTGATCGAGGAACTTCTTTATTTCTACGGGTTTAGGAAGTTCTTTCAGATTCAGCTTCGTGGCACTTGCCTTCTTGCCAGCCCCCAAAGCCTCCTGAGTAATCTCATAAGCCTGGGTGGCGCAACTGTCGCAGATATAGCCATTCATCCCCGTTATGAGAAATCCGACTTCATCTTCGGTGCGACCGCAAAAACTGCATCTATTTTTATTCTTTCTTGAATCTGCCATATTTATTTTTTAATCAAAACCTCATCTACCATACCATATTCTTTGGCCTCCTGGGCTGTCATCCAGTAGTCACGGTCAGAATCTGCCCATACCTTGTCAAAGGGAGTGTGGGAGTGGTCGGCGATAATGGTATAAAGTTCTTTCTTCAACTTCTGGATTTCACGTGCCGTGATTTCAATATCCGAGGCCTGCCCCTGGGCACCTCCCATCGGCTGGTGTATCATCACGCGGGAGTGGGTCAATGCGGAGCGTTTGCCTTCGGCACCGGCAACCAGCAATACGGCTGCCATGCTTGCCGCCATTCCAGTACAGATGGTAGCCACATCACTACTGATGAACTGCATGGTATCATAAATACCCAGACCGGCATATACCGAACCGCCCGGCGAATTGATATAGATGGAAATATCCTTGCCCGGATCCACCGAATCCAGATAAAGCAACTGAGCCTGCAAAGTATTGGCTGTATAGTCATCAACCTGCGTACCGAGGAAAATGATGCGGTCCATCATCAGACGGGAAAACACGTCCAACTGCGTTACATTGAGCTGGCGTTCCTCGAGGATATAGGGATTCAAATAGCCGGCTTGTGATTTAATCACATCGTCCAGCACCAAACTGTTCATACCAAGATGCTTGGTAGCGTATTTTCTAAAATCATCCATTTCTTTCTATTTTTTAATTTATAAGGATACAAAGAAACAAAAAAGAACACAGAGACACAAAAAAACACAGAGTTATAGTTTGTCAAACTCTGTGTTTCTTTATAAATTTTAGCCGTAGGCTCACATTACTCTTATGCAAACATCTTATTGAACTCTTCAGCAGAAACGTTCTTATGCTCCAGTTCCACCTGAGACTTCAATGCTGCAGCCAATTTAGATTCAACCACACGATTAACCAAGCCTTCTATGCTCTCTTTCTTCTTAAGCATTTCCTTTGAGTAGTTTTCCAGGATTTCTTCAGGCACACTCATCATACCATATTGTGCAAACTGTGCGCGGGTAGCTTCCTTAGCCATGTTTGTGATGTCTTCCTGCTCAACCTTGATATCATTGGCTTTCACCAGCTGTTCTTTAATCAGGTGCCAAGTCAGCTCTTCGATGCTCTTGTCATAGTTGTCCTCTACAAAGCTTTCTTCCTTGTCAGGATTGTTCAGACGCATAATGCGCTTCAGTAATGCATCCGGGAATTCCAGCTTGCCTACTTTCTCTGTCAGCATCTTACGTGCGTCAATCAAGAACTTATAGTCACTGTCTGCCACGAACTGGTTGGCAATAACTTCCTTCACTTTGGCACGGAATTCCTCTTCCGTTTTCACATTACCTTCGCCAAATACCTGGTCGAAAATTTCCTGAGTCAAGTCACCCGGAACGAAACGTGTGATTTCTTCTACCTGGAAGCTGAAATTGGATTTTACTTCGGGAGCAGCTTCCTTGTCAATCTTCAATAAAGAAGACAATTCGGCAGCATTTCCGTCCCAAGCAGTATTCGGATTGAATACAAGCACATCGTTCACTTTTGCACCGGCAAAGATAGATTTCTGTTCATCATTTTTCATGTACGAAGGCATCATTACAGCACCTTCCACCTGAATACCACCCTCTTTGGTATTACCTTCTTCATCCAGTTCAGCAAGCAAACCTTTCAGCATGTCATTGTCCTCGTAAACGTCTACCTTGTCATACTTGCCGTTACGTTGAGTGTAAGCCTTGACCTGGTTATCCACCATTTCGTCTGTAACTTCAATAGTATAGTAATCTACCTTATCTTTTGCACTGACTTCAGCTTTAAATTCCGGAGCCAAAGCAATATCAAACAAGAATTCGAACTCTTCCATAGTATCGAAATCAATTTCCTGCTGCTTGTCTTCGTTGGGCAAAGGCTCGCCCAATATATTTACCTTATTGTCCTGGATATACTTATATACTGTTTCTGAAAGCAGCTTGTTCACCTCTTCAGCCAATGCAGACTTACCATACATTTTCTTAACTAAGCTCATAGGAACCATTCCCTTACGGAAACCGGGAATCTGTGCCTTCTGACGGAAGCTCTTCAATGATTTGTCTACTTTTTCCTGATAATCTGCTTTCTCAAGCTTTACAGTAAGCAGTGCGCTTACTTTGTCAATGTTTTGTAATGAAACGTTCATTCTGACAATTATTTATTTGATTTATACTTTGTTCCATATCTCAAATGGGCGTGCAAAATTAGCGTTATTCTTTCAATTATCAAAAGAACATTGCCGATTTATTTCAGTTTAATTCTTGGATAGAGCGGTAGAAGAGCCCAACCATCGGGCTGACAACGGAGGACGTTTACGGGAAAGATACTCAGGGAAAAGACGATGATAAACCGAACCGTCCAGTTTCTATGAAGAGAAATGGGAGATGCCCGAAGGCACGACAATCTACAAAAATAATTAAGGAAAAACATTGTTTATCCGAATTTTATGCGTTTCTTTGTCGCGGAATGATGGCGCATTAGTTTTTCGATTTCCATTACATGGTTTTTACTTCCGTTTTCAAGAACGCTTTTGTAAACTCTCTGTCGTTGTAATCCATTTATTATTCAGCCTTCCTTCCAAGAGAGTTTTATTCATTATATTTATTTTATCAATTTCATTATGAACATTTATGTTGGAAACCTTAACTACCGCGTTAAGGAGAGTGACCTGCAGAAGGCAATGGAAGATTACGGCACAGTATCTTCTGTAAAATTTATCAATGACCGCACCACCGGACGTTTCAGAGGCATCGCTTTTGTAGAAATGGAAGATGACGCTGCTGCAGCTAAAGCTATTGCCGAACTAGACGGTGCTGAATTCTTCGGCCGCCAAATGGTAGTGAAAGAAGCAAGACCTCCAAAATATTAATCATAGAGATTTAAGGAGAAATAAAAAAAGGCCACTGAATGAGTGGTCTTTTTTTATTTCTATCAATCGACAGTATCCGGGATTACTTCATAAAATCCTTGCGACGAAGTACGAAGCTATTACTCAGATACTTTTCACGTACAATCTTATTCTCGGCCAACTCTTCCGGCGTACCCTGGAACAGAATTTTTCCTTCAAACAGCAGATAAGCACGATCGGTAATGCTCAGCGTCTCCTGCACATTGTGGTCAGTAATCAAAATGCCGATATTCCTATCTTTCAACTTCCACACAATCTGCTGAATATCCTCCACTGCAATCGGGTCTACACCGGCAAAAGGCTCGTCCAACATAATAAATTTGGGGTCAATGGCCAGACAACGGGCAATTTCTGTACGGCGCCGCTCGCCACCTGACAACTGGTTACCCTTGTTCTTCCTTACCTTCTGCAAGCGGAACTCTGCAATCAGACTCTCCAGCTTGTCTTTCTGATACTCCAAAGGCTTGTCGGTCATTTCCAGTACAGATGCAATATTGTCTTCCACACTCATTTGACGGAACACGGAAGCCTCCTGCGCCAAATAACCGATACCCGTCTGCGCACGCTTGTATACCGGATATTTCGTTATATCCAAATCATTCAAGAAGATACGTCCCTCATTGGGAGTAATCAGCCCTACGGTCATATAAAACGAAGTTGTCTTACCGGCGCCATTCGGCCCCAGCAAACCGACAATCTCCCCTTGCTTCACATCAATGGACACATGGCTCACTACCGTACGCTTTCCGTACTTTTTCACCAAATCCTCCGTACGCAGCACCATGCTACCTTCCTCCCGTGGCTCTGCCCCGGCAGTCAAGCTTGGTCCGACCTGCAGATTTTCCTTAACTTCCTCTACATTGTCCTTTATGCCTTTTTCTTCTTCCATACTCTAAAGGTTTTCGCCGCAAATGTAGCAAAAATAAGCCGAAATAGTGTACATTTGCATTCAAATACTTATATGTTATGTTTAAAGCACTTAAGACAGTGGGACGATATATCATACTGATGGGACGCGTATTTGCCCGTCCCGAACGTATGCGTATGTTTTTCCGCCAATATGTCAACGAGTTGGAACAGCTCGGCGTGAACTCTATCGGCATCGTATTGCTGATATCGTTCTTCATCGGAGCTGTAATCACCATACAGATAAAGTTGAACATCGAGAGTCCTTTCATGCCTCGATGGACAGTGGGATATGTAACCCGAGAAATCATGCTGCTGGAATTCTCCTCCTCCATCATGTGTCTGATTCTGGCAGGAAAGGTCGGGTCAAACATCGCCTCGGAGCTGGGCACCATGCGAGTCACCCAGCAGATAGACGCCCTTGAAATTATGGGTGTCAATTCTGCCAACTATCTCATCCTACCGAAAATTGCCGCTATGGTGACAACCATTCCACTGATGGTGACGTTCAGTATATTCGCCGGCATCATAGGTGCCTTCTGTACTTGCTGGTTCGGCGGCATCATGTCGGCGGTAGATTTGGAATACGGCTTGCAGTACATGTTTGTCGAATGGTTTATTTGGTGCGGCATCATCAAGTCACTGTTCTTTGCCTTTATCATTGCCAGCGTATCGGCATTCTTCGGTTACACCGTCGAAGGCGGTTCCATCGAAGTGGGCAAGGCGTCCACCGACTCCGTAGTATGCAGCAGCGTACTTATCTTATTCGCCGACCTAATATTAACTCAACTTTTAATGGGATGATTGAACTGAAAGGACTTTGCAAATCATTTGAAGAAAAAGAGGTACTGAAAGATATCAATGCCACTTTCGAGAATGGAAAGACCAACCTGATTATAGGGCAGAGCGGTTCGGGAAAAACCGTACTCATGAAATGTATCGTGGGTCTGCTGACACCGGACAAAGGAGAACTGTTGTATGACCACCGCAACTTCCTCGCCATGGGAAAGAAGGAAAAGAAAGCGCTCCGCCGGGAAATGGGAATGATTTTCCAAAGTGCCGCGCTGTTCGATTCCATGACGGTACTGGACAATGTGATGTTTCCACTGAACATGTTCAGCAACGATACCCTGCGCGATCGGACTCGTCGTGCCATGTTCTGCTTGGAGCGTGTAAACCTGATTGAAGCCAAAGACAAATTTCCCGGAGAAATCAGCGGCGGTATGCAGAAACGCGTAGCCATTGCCCGTGCCATTGCCCTAAACCCGCAATACTTGTTTTGTGACGAGCCGAATTCAGGACTTGACCCCAAGACCTCGCTTGTCATCGACGAACTGATACAAGATATAACCCGAGAATACAATATGACTACTCTCATCAACACTCATGACATGAACTCTGTAATGGGTATCGGAGAAAAAATCATCTATATTTACGAAGGACACAAAGAATGGGAAGGCAATAAAGACGATATCTTCACTTCCACCAACGAGCGGTTGAACAGTTTCATATTTGCATCTGACCTATTCCGGAAAGTCAAAGAAGTGGAGATACAGAACCTTGAAGGATAAAACCACACCTCATTTTCTAACCTATTACATAAGAAAGCGTCCGGAAGCTATGTTCCGGACGCTTTCTCTTCATAAAACCAGTTAATAGAATCGACTATATCATCACGATATATTTTACTTCTGCCGGATATAGATATTTATCGGAGTTCCGGTCAACTTCCATTTCTCACGCATCTTATTTTCCAGGAATCGTCTGTAAGGCTCTTTCACATATTGTGGAAGATTTGCAAAATAAACAAATGACGGCACCTGGGTATTGGGCAACTGCGTAATATACTTTATCTTGATATACTTACCCTTAATTGAAGGGGGTGGATACGCCTCGATAAGCGGCAGCATTTCCTCGTTCAAACGAGCTGTCGGAATACGCGTCATACGATTTTCGTACACATCACGCGCCTCTTCCAATACCTTCAGAATACGCTGTTTGGTCAGTGCCGAAGCAAAGATGATAGGAAAATCCACAAACGGAGCGAAACGGTTGCGGATAGCATCTTCGAAAGTCTTCATCACCTTCACAGTCTTGTCCTTCACCAAGTCCCACTTGTTCACCACAACCACCAGCCCCTTGGCATTCTTCTGTATCAAGGAGAAGATATTCAAATCCTGGCTTTCGATGCCACGCGTAGCGTCTACCATCAAAATACATACATCTGCATTCTCAATGGAACGAATGGAACGGATTACAGAGTAGTACTCCAAATCCTCATTCACCTTGTTCTTCTTACGGATACCCGCCGTATCTACCAGGTAGAAATCAAAACCGAATTTATTGTAGCGGGTATAGATAGAATCGCGCGTGGTACCGGCAATCTCCGTCACGATGTTGCGGTCTTCTCCAATAAAGGCATTGACTATGGAAGACTTTCCGGCATTAGGGCGTCCCACTACTGCAAAGCGGGGAATATCCTCGTCCAGAATTTCATCAGATTCCTTCTTGAACTTGCTGACGATAAGGTCCATCATATCGCCCGTACCGCTACCCGTTACAGCAGAAATACAATAAGGGTCACCCAAACCCAAACTGTAAAACTCAGGAGCATTGTATTGCAGTTCATGATTATCAGTCTTATTGGCAACCAGCAACACAGGCTTCTTGGCACGACGCAAGATGGCAGCTACCTGCTCGTCGAGGTCCGTAACCCCGTTCATCACATCCACCACGAACAGTATCACGTCGGCTTCGTCCACCGCCATCAATACCTGCTTACGAATCTCTTCTTCGAAAATATCATCAGAGTTCACTACCCAACCGCCGGTATCTACCACGGAGAACTCACGTCCCAACCATTCGGTCTTTCCATATTGGCGGTCACGGGTGGTTCCCGCTTCCTCATTCACAATTGCCTGACGTGTCTTGGTCAGACGGTTAAATAATGTAGACTTTCCCACATTGGGACGTCCTACGATTGCAACTAAATTTCCCATAGTTCACACTCTTTGTTTTTTGCGACTGTCACAGTCGTATGAATAACTCTTAATCCAGCTGATAACCAAAATTACGCAGTTCCTTGTCCGAACTCCGCCAATCCTTATCAACTTTCACAAACGTCTCCAGGAATATCGTTTTCCCGAAAAACCTCTCCAAATCACGGCGCGCTTCAGTAGCCACTTTCTTCAAAGCCTTCCCCTGCTTGCCTATGATAATACCTTTTTGCGAATCACGCTCCACATAGATTACGGCACTGATATGAATCTTCTTTGCCTCCTCCTTAAACTGTTCTACCATCACCTCCACCGAATAAGGGATTTCCTTATCGTAGTACAACAGAATTTTCTCACGGATTATTTCGGTCACGAAGAAACGCGCCGGCTTGTCCGTCCACTGGTCCTTGTCGAAATAGGGAGGAGAGTCGGGCAACAGCTCCTTCACCCGCTTCATGACATAATCCACATTAAATTTCGAAGTAGCAGAGATAGGAATAATTTCCGCCTTCGGCAGCAATTCCTTCCATGCTTCCACCAGTTCCACCAGCTTTTCCTGGTTGCTTAAATCAATCTTATTGATAAGCAGCAATACCGGAACGTCCAAGTGTCCCACTTTCTCCACAAAGTCATTATGCTTGTCGGGAGTCTCAACCACATCTGTCACATACAGCAACACATCCGCATCCGTCAATGCCGAAGTGGAGAAATTCAGCATGGACTCCTGTAACTTATAGTTTGGCTTCAATACACCCGGAGTGTCCGAAAACACAATTTGCATGTCATCCGTATTATAGATGCCCATAATCCGATGACGGGTGGTCTGCGCCTTGAAAGTGGCGATAGAAATGCGCTCACCCACCAAAACGTTCATCAATGTGGATTTGCCCACATTCGGATTTCCCACGATATTTACAAAACCTGCTTTGTGCATGACTTCAGTATTTGAATTGAGACAAAAAAACGCATCGAATCGAAATAGGATGCGTTTTTATCATATTATATTTAGCAATAGTATGTTACTGCTTCTTTCCGTCGTATCCCCACTTCACATACACGGCTCCCCAGGTAAATCCTGCGCCGAATGCAGTGAAAATAAGGTTGTCGCCTTTCTTCAGCTTATCTTCAAAGTCCCAGATGCAAAGAGGCAACGTAGCAGCACTGGTATTGCCGTAACGTTCGATATTAATCAGTACTTTCTCACGAGGAACTTCCAGACGATGTGCCACAGCATCAATGATACGAAGATTGGCCTGGTGCGGAATCACCCAGTCAATGCTATCCTTTGTCAGACCGTTTTTCTCGGCAATGGCCGCGCTAACATCCGACATATTGGATACGGCATACTTAAACACAGTACGTCCTTCCTGATAAATGTAATGCATGTGGTTGTCTACAGTAAAATAAGAGGGAGGACAAACCGACCCACCCGCTTTCATATGCAGGAAAGGCAAACCTTTGCCGTCGGTTCTCAGAATAGCATCCATAATACCTACATCTTCTGTTGTCGGCTCGAGCATGAAAGCTGCAGCGCCGTCTCCAAAGATAGGACAAGTAGCACGGTCTGTATAATCAACCATTGACGACATCTTGTCGGCTCCCACAATGATAACCTTCTTATATCTTCCAGAACGGATGAAATTGGCCGCCGTCTCCATCAGATAGAGAAATCCGCTGCAGGCTGCCTGCAAGTCAAAAGCATATGCATTTTTCAGCCTTAGCTTATCACATAAAATAGAAGCTGTAGAAGGGAAATGATAATCCGGAGTGGAAGTAGCTACAATCACCAGATCTATATCATCCGGATCCGCGCCAGTACGTTGCATCAGCTGTTTGGCAGCTTTACGCGCCATATAGGAACTACCTAACCCTTCTTCATTCAGGATACGTCTTTCCTTTACTCCGATACGAGTCATAATCCATTCGTCATTGGTATCCACCATTCTTGAGATTTCGTCGTTTGTCAAGACGTAATCAGGTACATAACCGCCGACTCCTGTAATTACTGCATTTATTTTTTCCATTAAAATCTTGTTTACTTATAGAACTACTGAAACAACGGTAGTCTAAAAAGGTTTGCTTATTAAATTACAAATCTTTTTAGACGCCCGATATTCAAGTATAAGTTTTAGTCAAACTGACCGTAATTATACGGCAGCTTCCTTTTCAACTGCAAGCTTACCTCTATAGTAACCACATGCACCACATACAGTGTGATATACATGCCACTCACCACAATTCGGGCAAATAGCCAGTGTAGGAGCTACTGCTTTATCATGAGTTCTTCTCTTCGCAGTTCTTGTTTTTGACTGTCTTCTCTTAGGATGTGCCATTTTCTTTAATCTTTAATTGTTATCTAATATTTTCTTTAATTCGTCCCAACGCGGGTCTACCTGCGTTTCTTCTTCATTCATCAGCTCCACCTCTTCTTCCGGAGCAAATGTGTCCTCAGCCATATCATCATCCGGAGTAGTGCGCATATGCTTACTCAATTTGCTGGTCATTGCCTTGTTACACTTACCCGGAGCATGCACATGCTTCATGGGGATGGCCAAAGCTACAAACTCGTACATAAACCATGCTACATTAATCTCACCTTCCTCTTCGGGAATTACAATGAGATTGTCACCTTCTTCGGCATATTCATGACCGAACTTAACCAGCAGCTTATCTGTCGAGCTGACAAGCTGTTCCATATCGTCCAAACAACGGTCACATGGCACCCACACCATTCCGTCTGTCTGGAAGTTCAATTCGAAAGCACGAGATGTTTTCTTTACAACTAACACCACATTGACTTTACCCTTCTGCACTTCCGGTCCATCAATATTGGCAAAGAAAAGGTTGTCTAGCACAAACTCATATTTGCATGAATCTGCTTGCATACCTTTCAGGTCTATTTTGTATTTATCAAACTTTCCCAAAGCTTCTTTTGTTTATTCGGGCGACAAAGATACGAATAATTATCCTCATTATGTAGTATTTAGAGTAAAATATTCATTTTTTTATGTTCATTTCACCCTGATATCACTACAAATCAGCAGAAAACTCATGGTCTAAAACACAAGAACAATCCATGCCGGCATCCAAGTATATGTAAAGATATAAAACGAACAAAGCCTCCGTATCCTTATCAGACACGGAGGCTT
>NZ_QTNE01000021.1:0-109262 GCF_003603495.1 Bacteroides sp. AM41-16
TTTCATCCTTCGTAGTTCAAAGTCGGGTGGTTGTCAAGATGATTTTTCTGGTTTGGTGTCGTCTTTTAAGCTGCCGCATAACGAAAAATGGTAGCCGTAGTTGCCGGATTTACAGCACTTTCGTATCAATTTAGCACTTCGGTTCGTTAAAAGCACCAAAGTATCAAGTTGGCACGAAAGCCGGCAATTATCGGCTACCATATGTTAGTGGCATTTATCATTTCATTATATTCATTTGCTTTAACGCATTTTTTGTTACATTAATTCTCGATGAAATAAAATCATCAACATTCAATCCGTCTGTCGGAATTACATTTGTTGCAAAAAAATAAACATTAGATTTTGTTTCAACATAACCAACAAACCAACCATTATATTTTTCTTCTATCGAACTTAATCCAGTCTTACCGCTTAAAATGTAATTTTCAGTTCGCTCAATTTCCATAATATTTTTGACAATCTTTATTGTCCTATCAGAAATTGGAAATTTTGAAAAATAGAATTTCCTTAAAAAGTCGATTTGTTGTTTTTGAGATATTTTTGAATTTCCTTCAAGCCAAAAATTGTCAATCGTTAAACTGTCAAAAATCATATTTTTATACTCAAATTTTTCTAAATATTCTTTCATTTTAATTGTTCCGATTTTCCTTGCAATTTCCTGATAGCAAGGAACACAGGAAATTCTAAAAGCATCTTTAAATGATAAATCTTTTTCCCAAATATCCATTTTTCTCTGCTCGCCATTCCATTTTAAAATAGTTGTATCATTTTCAATAATGCCTAATTCAACAGCAATTATAGAATTTGGAATTTTGAATGTTGATGCAGGTAATTTTCCGTTTTTAGCCCAATCAAAGTCATTTGAGTAAAAAGTATTCTTGTCGTTATCATAAATTAGAATTGAACCATTTACTTGAAAACTATCTAAAATTTTGTCAAAATCAGAAATTTCTGTTTCAATTATGTTTTTATTCGTTGTTGTGTTACAGCAAACAAATAAAAATATCATTGAAATAAAAACTACAAATAAAATATTTTTCATTTATTGTCTAATTATCCCTTAATTCCGCAACACTATAATTTAACTTTATTTATAAGTTCCTGAGCAACAATAAGTTGCCTAGGATTTTGCCGTGTCAGATTTTTCACTTATCTTAGTGTTGCAATTAGAAAACAAGCGAAAATCGTAACAAGGCGCTGCAAAGGTACAAATAAAATTCGAAAAACTCACACCTTTTGGAGGAATTTTTTCAATCATGGAGAAATTTGACTCCATGCTTTCACCCGTTATCGACTCAACACTGGGTCAGAGATGCAGCAGTATCTTCGGATATCAGTTCAGCGAGATAGTCCGTTCGCTGATGAGCGTTTATTTCTGTGGCGGCTCATGCGTGGAAGATGTAACGTCACAACTGATGCGCCATCTCTCGTATCATCCTACCCTTCGTACATGCAGCTCTGATACCATCCTCAGAGCCATCAAGGAACTGACACAGGAAAACATCTCCTATACTTCCGACCAAGGCAAGACCTATGATTTCAATACTGCAGACAAACTCAACACATTGCTTATAAACGCTTTGGTTTCTACAGGCGAGTTGAAGGAAATTGAGGAATACGATGTTGACTTTGACCATCAGTTCCTTGAAACGGAGAAGTATGATGCAAAACCGACCTACAAAAAGTTCCTCGGCTACAGGCCTGGCGTATATGTTATCGGTGACAAGATAGTCTATATCGAGAACAGCGATGGTAACACGAATGTGCGTTTTCATCAGGCAGACACCCATAAGAGATTCTTCGCTCTTCTGGAATCCCAGAACATCCGTGTAAATCGCTTCAGGGCAGACTGCGGTTCCTGCTCGAAGGAAATCGTCAGTGAGATAGAGAAGCATTGCAAACATTTCTACATCCGTGCCAACCGATGCAGTTCGCTCTACAATGACATCTTTGCTCTGAGAGGATGGAAGACGGAGGAGATTAACGGCATCCAGTTCGAACTCAATTCCATTCTCGTTGAGAAATGGGAAGGCAAGTGCTATCGTCTTGTCATCCAGAGACAAAGACGCAACAGTGGCGACCTTGACCTGTGGGAAGGCGAATACACTTACCGTTGTATTCTGACCAACGATTACAAGTCATCGACAAGGGACATTGTTGAATTCTACAATCTGCGTGGCGGCAAGGAACGTATCTTTGACGACATGAACAACGGATTCGGTTGGAGCAGGCTCCCCAAGTCATTCATGGCGGAGAATACTGTCTTTCTTCTGCTTACTGCATTGATACACAATTTCTACAAGACCATCATGAGCAGGCTTGACACCAAGGCTTTTGGGCTCAAGAAAACGAGTCGCATAAAGGCTTTTGTCTTCAGATTCATCTCCGTACCTGCCAAGTGGATCATGACTGCAAGGCAATACGTGCTGAATATCTACACAGAGAACCGAGCTTATGCAAAACCCTTCAAAACAGAATTCGGATAAGAATCCTTTCTTTCCGGTTTGAATCTGCGTATTACCTCAAGTCGCATCGTGGGGTAAGGGGATGGTGGCTACATATTGATGTTGTGCTGTTGCTTTTTACTGAAAGCTGCTACTAACGACTCATAAATCTACCCTTAATCGTGTATTGGATGATAGTTGCGGATTTTAGGTTAAAATAAACTTTGGTGCAAAGTTAATAAAATTCCGTGAGACTAAAGAGACTTATACGTAGAAAGTTAAACATACAACTGTATTTTCGCAGAAAATACTATAAAATGCCACCTGAAAAGCCCACTTTTCGTGCACATTTTTCCAACTAAAGCCATTTTTTCAACCTGATTGCTGAAACGACAATAAGGTTCACAATACCTGATTTTGCACCTTCAGGAACGCAGCACAAAATGATAGAAAATGAAAATTTCCGTTCATTTCCGTGTTAAGATATGTTAAGCAGATGTTTTCATTTTGGGGTTTTTGAAATTTTTGTTTCCAGTTTGTTTCTTTTGGTACTTTTTGCTTTTTGGGAGTGTTGATATTCAGCACTTTACAATTCGGAAGCAGATTCTGAAAAAAAAGATTATGATGATCGTTGGCGCATGTATTTTCTTAATCGCTGCCGCACAAGCACTTCCGATGTTCTTCGGTATCGGCGCATAACCCTCCCGCACGATGAAAGGCAAGGACGAACGCTATCCCGACTACCCGCTGTTCAAGGGCCTGCAACGGCCTTTGGAGTTCATGGGTATTCAGGGACGCTACATCTACTGGGCGGCGGGCGTTGCCGGCGGAGCCATCGTCGGATTTATCATCGCCTACTGCCTCGTGGGTTTCGTGGCCGGACTGGTCGTGCTGGTTGCGGTCGTCTCGACGGGTATTGCGCTTATCATGCTCAAACAGCGGAAAGGGCTGCATACCAAGAAAGACGGTCGCGGAGTGTATATCTACGCCCACTCGAAGAAACTGTGAGAAGAAAAGAAAAACCATCACGGGCAACGTGTGGTCTTGTTGAATGTTGAACGCGGGCCGGCCGCCTGAAATCCGGGTGGACCGGCCTTTTTTATTGTATTTTGAAATGACCTTGTACATCATTCTACTTTTTATCGCCTTGTGTGCCGGCATGGCCCTGTCGGTCTATGCGTTCGGTACCGGAGGCAAGCGTAAGCGTATCTTTCAGGACATCTATTTTTCTGTGGAAGATACGAACGGCGTGGGCGTGCTGTACACCAAGACGGGCGAATATTCAGCCATCCTGAAAATAGAGAATCCCGTGCAGAAATACTGTGCGAACATCGACAGCTACTACGAGTTCACGCACCTTTTCACCGCCCTCGCGCAGACGCTCGGCGAAGGATATGCCCTGCACAAACAGGACATCTTCATCCGGAAACAGTTCGAGAACGAGACGGGGGACAAACACGAGTTCCTCTCATCGGCCTACTTCCGTTACTTCAAGGGGCGTAACTATACGGACAGCGTGTGTTACCTGACCATCACGCAGGAGGCGAAGAAGAGCCGCCTGTTCTCGTTCGACAACAAGAAGTGGCGCGACTTTCTGGTCAAGATACGCAAAGTGCATGACCAGCTGCACGATGCCGGGGTACAGGCCAGGTTCCTGAACAAAGCCGAAGCGAGCGAATACGTGGACCGCTATTTCGCCATGAACTTCAAGGAGCGGATCGTGTCGATGACCAACTTCAAGGCGGACGACGAAACGGTCTCGATGGGCGACAAACGCTGCAAGGTATATAGCCTTGTCGATGTGGACTGTGCCGCACTGCCCTCACTGATACGGCCTTACACCAATATAGAGGTCAATAACACGGATATGCCCGTGGACCTGCTGGCTGCCATCGACAACATTCCGAATGCGGAGACGGTCGTCTATAACCAGATTGTCTTCCTGCCCAACCAGAAAAGGGAACTGGCCCTGCTGGACAAAAAGAAGAACCGGCACGCCAGTATTCCCAATCCGAGCAACCAGATGGCCGTGGAGGACATCAAGCGGGTGCAGGAGGTCATCGCGCGGGAAAGCAAGCAGCTCGTGTACACCCATTTCAACCTGATCGTCGCCGTACCGGCCGATACGGACCTGCAAAAATGCACGAACCACTTGGAGAATGCTTTCGGACGTATGGGTATCCATATTTCCAAAAGGGCGTACAACCAACTGGAACTGTTCGTGAACTCGTTTCCGGGTAACTGTTACGGCATGAACGAGGACTATGACCGCTTCCTGACGCTGGGTGACGCGGCGATGTGTCTGATGTATAAGGAGCACATACAGCACAGCGAGGAGACACCGCTGAAAATCTACTACACAGACCGCCAAGGCGTGCCGGTGGCTATCGACATCACGGGAAAGGAGGGGAAAAACAAGCTGACGGACAACTCGAACTTTTTCTGTCTCGGTCCTTCGGGCAGCGGCAAGAGCTTCCACATGAACTCTGTCGTGCGCCAGTTGTACGAGCAAGGAACGGACGTGGTGATGGTCGATACGGGTAACAGCTACGAGGGACTTTGCGAATACCTCGGCGGCAAGTACATTTCCTATACCGAGGAAAGACCGATTACGATGAACCCATTCCGCATCAATCGGGCGGAAATGAATGTGGAGAAGACGGGCTTCCTGAAAAACCTCGTGCTGCTCATCTGGAAAGGCTCGCAGGGTACGGTCACAAAGACAGAGGACCGCCTGATAGAACAGGTCATCACGGAGTATTACGACACTTATTTCAATGGGTTCGACGGCTTCACACCCCTGCAACGGGAGGATTTGCGTAAGGGGCTGCTCATCGACGACCGTAACCATGCCGAGAAGCAGGACGAGGACGAAGGAGAGCGGACCGGGCGTATCGAGCGCATGATCGACGAGATGGAACGCCGCCGTAAGGAGTTGAAAGTGGAAGAGCTGTCGTTCAACTCGTTCTATGAATTTTCCGTGCAGCGCATCCCCGACATCTGTGCCGAAAACCATATTTCGGGCATCGACATATCGACGTACCGTTACATGATGAAGGACTTCTATCGGGGCGGCAATCATGAAAAGACGCTGAACGAGAACATGGACAGTTCATTGTTCGATGAGACGTTCATCGTCTTCGAAATTGACAGTATAAAGGATGATCCTCTCCTGTTCCCTCTTGTCACACTGATTATCATGGATGTATTCTTACAGAAGATGCGTATCAAGAAGAACCGCAAAGTCCTGGTCATAGAGGAAGCGTGGAAGGCCATTGCCAGCCCGCTCATGGCCGAATACATCAAGTTTATGTACAAGACGGCCCGTAAGTTCTGGGCCTCGGTCGGCGTGGTGACGCAGGAGATACAGGACATCATCGGCAGCCCTATCGTCAAGGAAGCCATCATCAACAACTCCGACGTGGTGATGCTGCTTGACCAGAGCAAGTTCCGCGAGCGGTTCGATGAAATCAAGGCTATTCTCGGACTTACCGACGTGGACTGCAAAAAGATATTCACCATCAACCGGCTGGAAAACAAGGAAGGGCGCAGCTTCTTCCGAGAGGTGTTCATCCGCCGGGGGACGACCAGCGGCGTGTACGGCGTGGAAGAACCAAGAGAGTGTTACATGACCTACACCACCGAGCGGGCGGAGAAAGAAGCCCTGAAACTCTACAAGCGGGAATTGCGGTGCAGCCATCAGGAAGCTATCGAGGCGTACTGTCGGGATTGGAACGCCAGCGGTATCGGAAAATCCCTGCCGTTCGCCCAAAAGGTCAACGAGGCCGGGCGGATATTGAACCTTCATGTAAAACAATAACAATCAAATCATCAATTACAGAAAATGGAAAAGATAGACATCAGCCAAAGCGTGAAGACACTTGAGTTCGGGAGCAAATATGAAGCCCGTATCCAACGGATATTCCGTGAGTTCGACATCAAAACCATCCGGGATTTGTGCCAATGGCCCGGAAAGGACTTGGTAAGGGTACGCGACATGGGAAGAAAAAGCATCGAGGAAATAGAGGATGTTCTGGAAAGGTACAATCTCCGGTTGGGAATGCCCGGTAAGGAACTGGACGAATACGCCGGTATCGGAAATTCCGTGCAGGACGAGGAAGAAGAGGCGAAGTGGGAACAACGCAGGTACGAGATAGCCAAGGAGGTATTCATACACCACCGTCTGGTGGCAAATTCCGCCGTATATGAGGCCGACGAACTGATACGTGCACTAAGAGGCATGACGC
Source organism: Bacteroides sp. AM41-16 (assembly GCF_003603495.1). NCBI lineage: Bacteria > Pseudomonadati > Bacteroidota > Bacteroidia > Bacteroidales > Bacteroidaceae > Bacteroides > Bacteroides sp. AM41-16. Next base: position 6,692 of record NZ_QTNE01000021.1, read on the forward strand.
GCCGTTGACGGGGGCTGTTTTTAACCGGGGAGGAATCCATGATGAAACGGCTGTCACTTATCCTTATGCTCCTGTCGCTCGTTGTCGTACAGCACATCCACGCGCAGTATTACAGCGTGAACTACGATGCGCGTACCGTGGCGGCAATGGCTACCGCTTTCGGTACGGAAGCCGTGGCGGAAAGCTATTACCGGGAGCAGGTCGATGACATACTCAAGCACTACAATGCGGCGGAAGTGGCCACGGCGGGGATTTTTGCCTCCAAGTTCTTGGAGCATAAAGCCTTTTCCGACCTCGGTATCTGGAACAGCAGTACGGAGAACTACTACTACCGCCGCATTTACCGCATGGTCTCGGAGAAGATCATACCCAAGATATGGGTGGTGGCGAAACTGATGCTCCGCTCACCGCAAACGGCTATCTACTGGGGCAGCTACCTGATGAAAATCTGCGACGAAACGAAAAGCCTGTGTATGCAGTTCGAGAGTGTAGTGACGAACAGCACGTTGGGCTTTTCGGACATCGTGTTTCTGGAAATCAACCGGAACATCGCCCCTCTGTTGAAACTCTCGGAGATAGGCGACATCGACTGGCAGCACATGCTGGACGACATCGCCAGCGTGCCGGGCAATTTCACCAAGGAGAACCTGCAACACGACATCGACAACCTCTACAACATGGGTGTCGGTCTCGCCTCGGCAGGTATCGGGAACATTGGTGACGCCCTGTTGCAAACCAGTTCGTTCCATGAGCTGATGGGCGGCAGGGTCAGCAAGGTCATCGACCTGTATGACCATTACGGTGCGCTCTTCGAGCAGGCGGAGCATGACCTCGGCGGCCTGCTGATTGACATGGTGGGCGGTGAGGACAACGTGGCGGGACTGTTCGATTTCAGCAACTACGACCTTACCTCCTGGATGACGGACTATCTGGACGAGACGGCGGGAAACTACTACACGCAACGGTGGTATATCGCCCGGCGTGAGCAAGGGAGTATCGCCTTGTGCGACTACTACCCGCCGACGGACGATAACAGCATACTGAACGGCGGCGAATGGACGCGTTTCGAGACAACCGATCCCGACTTTTATCCCAATGCCTCGCAACGGGAGCAGGCGCTCGCCAATTCGGAACGGTACGCCGGTTGGTCGAGAAGCCGGGTACAGCAGCTCAACAACCAGAATGACGGCTATACCTATAGTATCAACTACTGGCAGAACGGCTATATCATCAGCCGGGGCGGCAAACAGACGAAGAAGGCATACGCCTACGAAATCCATGTGAAGAAAAGCTGGAACCGGGAAGAGGTCGTCTATGAAGAGGTGTTCGATTCCTACTCGATGGACCTGAACACGTTCAAAGCCGGGCTTAACGCCCGACTCTCGGAGTTCAACGACAACGAGGAAGGTTATACCTATTATATAGCTTCTGACGCGCGGAACTATTATCAGGCGACGGACGCCGCGAAATTGCAAGGCTGCGAGAGCGTGACCATCAGTGTAACCTGTTCGGACGGGGCTACGCTCGGTCAGGGCACGACGCAGTACAAGTGCCGAACGTGCGGCAAATCCCTGAACGCCCATTCAAAGGAGTGTGCCATGCAGACCACGGTTACGGAGAACGAACTGGACTTGTCCGAGCTGGACGCCATGCTGCAGGAGGCAGAGAATCAGGTAGCCGCCATCCAGTCGCAAATCAACGCGTTGGAGAGCGAGAATGCCGACCTGCTGAAAAAAATCGCCGAGGCAAGCGTGGAAGATGCGGCGGTGTACCGGCAGCAGTACAACGCGAACAAGACACAGATAGACCGCCTGAAAAGCGAGCTGTCCGAATGGCAGAAGAAACAACGGGAATACACCGACGCGAAAACCGAGGCGTCGGGCGATAACGATGTGGCAACAGACGACTATTACCGCATACCGGCCATCATGCAGGACTGCAAGACGGCTTACAGCCTGTCGTGGCAGGACGGCGGGGCGTGGAACGGCTACACCTATGTCCGTAAGGCGACCATGCCGAACATCAACGGGGTCATCACGTTCAAGGCGACGGTCTCGATAGCCCGCAAACCGAAATATTTCCTCGGTATCAAGATACACCGTGCCATCGTGCAGATCAGTTGGGAACTGACCACGGAATACACCGACACGTATGTGGCCGACGTGCTGACGCTCGACCCTAACCTGTCGGACGCGGAGAAAACGAAACTGGTGAACGACCGTATTGCGGAGATTGCACGAGAGCATCCTTCGTGCAAGATCACGACGGAATATGCCCGTACCCCACCATTGGAAGAGACTCCGACCGGGGAGGTGTACCATCTGCTGTGGTCAAGCGACCGGCTCGAAATCGCACGGGAAGTGGATTCCCGGATTACGATGATATATGCCGACCTCGTGTCACTGGAGAAGATGATGCACTACAAACGGAGCATCATCGACGTGCTGAAGGACGTGCTGCCCGAATTGGATATGGACGAGGGACGCAGGCTGACGCTCGTGGAGGAATGCCACGAACGCTGGGTGGAGAATGCGCGGAACCTGCGGAGCGGAAACGGCAGGAACGGCAAAGGCAGCGGAAAGGAGGTGCGGCCATGAAACGTGCCCTGCTGATGGCAGTCGTGCTGCTGGCTCTCCTGCCCGGCATTGCCAAGGCGCAATGGACGTTCGACATCGTGTCGGTAGAAGCCTACATCAACGACCACAAGAAGCAACGCAGCCTGCTGCTGGCCCGCAGTACGCTGGAATACAGCAACAAGCTGCTGCACGAGTACAGCCGCAAAGAGGTCGGCGAGTACAAGGAACTGAATGTGGACTTGGACCGCTACACCCGTGCCTTCGACGTCATCGACGTGATGTACCAGTCCTTGCGGACGGTGCTGAACGTGAAAAGCACCTATACGGCGGTCAGCGACCGTATCGGCGATTACAAGAGACTGCTGGAGGACTTCAACGATAGAATCGTGAAACGGGGGCGCATCGACCCCGGCGATGCCGTGATACTGGCCATCAACGAAAAGGCAATACGGGACATCGCCGATGACGGGAAACAGCTTTACAAATCGGTCAGTGACCTCGTGCTGTATGCCACAGGGGCGGCAGAATGTTCGACCTCCGACCTGCTGATGGTGCTGGAAGCGGTGAACACGTCGCTGGACGACATCGAGCGGCACCTGAACCGGGCGTATATCGAGACGTGGCGGTACATACAGGTGCGCATCGGTTACTGGAAAGCGAAGATTTACCGTCCCAAGGTCAAGGAGATTATCGACGGGGCTTTCGGACGATGGCGCAAAGCGGGACGGCTGGATTATTAACGAACGATAAAAGGGAAAGAAGGCAAACTATCTACAGGTTAGAGTTTGACTTCCATGCCATCGACATCGGGAAATAAAAACAGAGAAAGAATTTTTAGTACAAACAAGCCTATTGGGATTATACCAAGGGATAAAAAGACATTCAGATTGATGCAATGGAAAAGATTGTTTTTGCAAAAGACATTACGTTATATAAGGCCGATTGTCTTGAAGTGATGCCTTTTCTTCCGGAATCAAGCATTGATTTGGTTTTATGCGATCCCCCTTTTGGAATTACAGCTTCACAGTGGGATAAAATAATACCATTCCCGGAAATGTGGAAAGAGATCAGGAGAGTCAGGAAAGAAAATGCACCTACGGTCTTATTTGGCAGCGAACCGTTCAGCAGCTTTCTACGCTGCGGCAATTTAGATGAATTTAAATATGACTGGGTTTGGGAAAAGTCAAAAGCAAGCAATTTTCTTCTCGCTAAAAAACAACCTCTAAAAGCACATGAGCTAATAAGTGTCTTTGGCAAAGGCAGAACCCCTTATTATCCAATCATGGAGGAAGGCGAGCCTTACGGGAACCGCACGAAGAGAGGAAGCAATTGGACAGGGATAAACAATGTACCCAATCCTACATTCAGGCATGAAAACAAAGGGACAAGATATCCACGAAGTGTGATATACTTCAAAACAGCGGAATCGGAAGGCAAAACGATTCATGTCAACCAAAAGCCGATTGCATTATTGGAGTATCTGATAAAAACATACACAAAGGAAGGAGATACTGTCCTTGATTTTGCTTCGGGGAGCATGAGCACCGCAATTGCCTGTATCTATACGAATAGAAAATGTATTTGCATTGAAAAAGACGAGACATATTTCTCGCAAGGAGAGAAACGAGTCAGGAATGAATACCAATATTTATGACAGTAAAGGAAGCTCAAAAAAAGTATGACTATACGATATAAATAACTGTAAAATAATGAATAACCGGAAATTAATATGAACAGAACTCTCTTACTCATGGCGGTTGCAGCAGTTGCAACGAGCGGTGTCAAGGCGCAGTCGGTTACTTACAACCATGACTCGCCGAAACAGAACCAGATTACGGTTATGGAAACCGGTACGGGCGCTCTGTCGCCCGAACTTTATTACACGCTGCTGCACAACAAGTACAAGAAGTCGGCGGCAAGCAAGAACAAACTGTCGTTCCGCACGCTGGCGGGTGTGAACCTGTACAACCAGACAGACGAGGCGGAAGCCATCGACTCGGCACTGGTCAAGCGGGCCGAAATCGAGGCACTGAATGTAGCCGACCGGCAGATTGACCTCGCGTGGCTGGCCGAGGGCGATAAGATAAACGCTCAAATGGAACGGCTTCAGCGCAACATCGACCGCATCCCCCTTGCCGGGGGCACAACGGACGACAGGGAGCGGTGGACGGAATACTACCACGTCTACCAGTGCGCCATTGACGCTACGAAGGACGCCTACATGCCCAACGCACAACGGAAGAAAGAGTACCTGCGAATCTACGAGGACGTGGTACGGCAGAACGAGATTCTGGTCGGCTACCTTGCCCGAAGACAGAACGCCACGGTTGCGAACGGGCTGCTGAATGCAACCGCCGACCGGAGACTGGACAAGGGCGGTATCGTCCGCGAGGCGATGGGCCGGTGGAACGAATCGCGTTCCGCCGTGCGAGGGGCGCAATCGGGCGGCGAAACTGATACGGGAGACGGAGACGAGACGGTAAACAGAAAGAACTAAAAACACACAACGTATGGCAGACGGAAATATTCTTTCGGATTTCGGTATCGACCTCTTGGAAGAGGAAATCGACGACGTGATTTTTCAGACCAACGAGTTTCTGACCGATGCGACCTTTACCGGCTCGCAAGGTCCCTTCTGGTGGATTCTTCAAATGTGCATGGCACTGGCCGCCCTATTCGCCATCATCATGGCGGCAGGCATGGCGTACAAAATGATGGTCAAGCACGAGCCTTTGGACGTGATGAAGCTCTTCAGACCGCTGGCCGTGTCGCTTATCCTCTGCTGGTGGTATCCTCCGGCAGACACGGGCATGGCAAACAGCGGGAGCAACTGGTGCTTTTTAGATTTCCTCTCCTATATCCCGAACTGCGTCGGTTCGTACACACATGACCTGTACGAGGCCGAAGCCTCGCAAATCTCGGACAAGTTCGAGGAAGTGCAGGAGTTGATTTACGTGCGCGACACGATGTACACTGCCCTGCAGGCACAGGCCGATGTCGCCCATACGGGTACGTCGGACCCAAACCTTATCGAGGCAACGATGGAACAGACAGGTGTGGACGAGGTAACGAACATGGAGAAGGATGCGGCGAAGCTGTGGTTCACCTCGCTGACTTCGGGGGTAATCGTGGGGATTGACAAAATCATCATGCTGATAGCCCTTGTAGTATTCAGAATCGGTTGGTGGGCGACCATCTATTGTCAGCAAATTCTTTTGGGAATGCTCACCATTTTCGGACCTATCCAATGGGCGTTCTCGCTCCTGCCCAAGTGGGAAGGCGCATGGGCGAAGTGGCTCACAAGGTATCTGACGGTGCATTTCTATGGTGCGATGCTCTACTTCGTGGGCTTCTACGTGCTGCTGCTGTTCGACATCGTACTTTGCATACAGGTAGAGAACCTAACGGCGATAACGGCAAGCGAGCAGACGATGGCGGCTTACCTGCAAAACTCCTTCTTCTCGGCGGGCTATCTGATGGCGGCAAGCATCGTGGCCCTAAAATGCCTGAACCTCGTCCCCGACCTTGCGGCATGGATGATACCGGAGGGTGACACGGCGTTCTCAACCCGAAACTTCGGCGAGGGCGTGGCACAGCAGGCCAAAATGACGGCGACGGGCGCAATGGGTACGGTAATGAGATAACAAAGTAACGATAAATATTCAAACAAAATGGTCATCAAGAATTTAGAGAACAAAATCAAACTGGTCGGAATTATCTGCACCGCCTTTCTCGTGGGGTGCGTCATCATCAGCGTGTCGAGTATCTGGACGGCCCGCATGATGGTTACGGACGCTCAAAAGAAGGTGTATGTGCTGGACAGCAACGTGCCTATACTGGTACGCCGCACGACGATGGAGGAAACGCTTGACGTGGAAGCCAAGAGCCATGTCGAGATGTTCCACCACTACTTCTTTACCCTTGCTCCCGACGACAAGTACATCCGCTACACGATGGAGAAAGCGATGTACTTAGTGGACGAAACGGGCTTGGCACAGTACAATACGCTCAAGGAGAAAGGTTTCTATTCCAACATCTTGGGAACGAGTGCCGTCTTTTCGATTTTCTGCGACAGTATCACCTTCAACAAGGAGAAGATGGAGTTCACTTACTACGGGCGGCAGCGTATCGAACGGCGCAGCAATATCCTGATGCGCGAACTGGTTACGGCGGGACAGCTCAAGCGTGTACCCCGGACGGAGAACAACCCGCACGGGCTGCTCATTGTGAACTGGCGCACGCTGCTGAACAAGGACATCGAGCAAAAGACAAAAAGCAACTATTAACTCTACCAGTCCTATGAATATCAAAGGATTCAGACGTATGCTGTTCGGCGAGAAGATGCCGGACAAGAACGACCCGAAATACAAGGAGCGCTACGAACGCGACGTGGATGCCGGGCGACGCTTCGCCAAAGCGACACGTATCGACAAGGCAGTGGCCAAAGTACAGGGTTTCGCCAACGCCCACCGGACGCTGTTTCTCGTCATCGTATTTGGCTTCGCCATCTGCGGGCTGACATGGAATATTTACCGCCTGACGGTGGTGTACCGCCATCATCCGACCCGCCGGACGGCCACGGAGATGCAGGATTCCGTGCTCCGGGAACGGCATAAGATGCTTTCCGTACCGCATGTACGAAGATTCGATACGAAGGAAAGTGGTACGGAAAGGCCGGAATAGAACGGCAGGCTTATGAATATGCCGTTTGAGAGAACTATAAGCAAGTATGTGCAACTCAATTAAAGGGAAACAATGAACAATATCTTCAAGAGAATTAATTTCAGGCAGCCAAAGTATATGCTTCCGGCTATCCTCTATATTCCCCTTCTCGGCACGTCGTACTTCTTTTTCGACCTGTTCCATACCGAGAAGGTCGAGGTACAGGATAAGACACTCCAGACGACCGAGTTCCTGAATCCCGAATTGCCGGACGCCCAAATCAAGGGTGGCGACGGTATCGGCAGCAAGTATGAGAACATGGCCAAATCATGGGGCAAGATACAAGATTATTCCGCTGTGGACAACATCGAGCGGGACGAACCGGACAATAACCAAGAGGAATATGAATCGCAGTACACCGAAGAGGACATCGCCCTGCTTGACCGGCAGGAAAAGGAAAATGATCTGGCAGCGGAAGCGGCCGATGCCAAGAGGCGGGAGCAGGAAGCTCTCGCAGAACTGGAAAAAGCACTCGCCGAAGCGAGGTTGAGAGGACAACGGGAGGTCATGCCGTCCGAAACGGACAGCACCGCAACGGCGGCTCCGCCGGACACGATGACGCAGGCCAAGGGAACCATCGACGAGGAAAGCCGTTCGGTCAAAGCTCCTGCGGAGACGGACAAGGCAAGCGAGGTGGTGAAGAAGGTAAAGACGGCTTCGGACTACTTCAACACACTGGCGAAAGACGCTCGGGAACCGAAACTCATCAAGGCGATCATCGACGAGAACATCAAGGCCGTGGACGGCTCGCGTGTGCGGCTGCGCCTGCTGGACGACATCGAAATCAACGAGAGCGTGGTCAGGCGTGGTACTTACCTGTATGCCACAGTCAGCGGTTTCTCTTCCGGACGTGTAAAAGGAAGCATCAACAGCATATTGGTGGAGGACGAACTGGTCAAGGTCAGCTTGTCAATCTACGATACGGACGGGCTGGAAGGACTTTACGTACCCATCAGCCAGTTCCGCGAGACAAGCAAGGATGTGGCGAGCAGTGCCATGTCGGGCAGCATGAACATGAATACCAGCGGATACGGTAACAGCCTCGCCCAATGGGGTATGCAGGCGGTGAACAATGCCTACCAGAAAACGAGTAACGCCATCAGCAAGGCTATCAAGAAAAACAAGGTGAAGCTGAAATACGGGACGTTTGTGTATCTGGTGAACGGACGGGAAAACAGGAACTAAAAGGGCAGTGACAATGGAATCAGACATATCAAAACTTCATAAGGGAACGGACGGCTTCTATTACGAGGACTACATCGCTCCCGATAAGCCCGAAACATTCGTTGGGAAGCTCGTAAGTACCGAATGGTGGCACAAAGGGGTACGATTCGCCCTGATATGCAACTTTCAGGCAGAAGACGGGCGGAGGATTGCCTTATTCGCCTTCCAGAAGCATACCGGTTTTTACGGGCCGAGAGACGGTGCGGTCAATTTCAAACATGTGGAGAAGAATACCCTCTGGGAGTGTGAAATCCGGAAAACCCGGACGGAACGCTGTACCTGGATGAGCGCCCGACAAATTGTAGAACTGAAAACAGACGCAATATGATAGAGACGGATCGCATTTACCTTATGGACTGCATGGAGGGCATGAAACAGATAGCGGATAGTAGCGTGGACGCCATAATCGCCGACCTGCCTTACGGGGTGTTAAATCGCAGCAATCCGTCGGTGAACTGGGACCGCCAGATACCGTTCGCAGCCTTGTGGGAGCAATACCGGCGGATTACCAAGCCGGACAGCCCCATTATCCTGTTCGGACAGGGGCTTTTCTCCGCATGGCTCATGCTGTCGCAACCCCGGCTATGGCGGTACAACCTCGTGTGGCAGAAAGATCGGGTGACGGGACATCTCAATGCCAAACGTATGCCGCTCCGGCAGCACGAGGATATTCTGGTATTCTATAAAAAACAGCCGGTCTATCATCCGCAGATGACACCGTGTCCTCCGGAACGGAGAAATCACGGGAGGCGTAAAACGGAGGGATTTACCAACCGTTGTTACGGAACGATGAAACTCTCACCGGTACGCATAGCCGATGACAAATATCCGACCTCGGTCATCTTCATGCCGAAGGAACACAAGAAAGGCGCGTTCTACCACCCGACACAAAAGCCCGTGGCGTTGATGGAGTACCTGATACGGACCTACACCGACGAAGGCGATGTTGTACTGGACAACTGTATCGGGTCAGGCACAACCGCCGTGGCCGCTATCCGCACGGGACGACACTACATCGGATTTGAAATCGAACAGGTGTACTGCGAGATTGCCGAACGGCGGATTCAGGAGGAACTGGAATGCAGGAACAAAGCACAAGAGGAAAAAGAGATAAGGGAAGAAAAACAAAATCAATAAATCAATGACATGGACAAAAAAGGAATCGTAACGGCATTTCTTCTGGCGGCAGGACTGCTGGGAACGCCGAATGTACAGGCACAACGAACCTACGAGGAGATGGAACAACTTACGGTAAATGAACAGGTAACGACGGTCATCACGGCCTCGGAACCGGTACGCTTCGTGGACATCTCCACCGATAAGGTTGTCGGTGACCAGCCGATAGATAACATCGTCCGCCTGAAACCGAAAGAGGGCGGACACGAGGACGGCGAGGTGCTGGCCATAGTGACCATCGTAACGGAACGCTACCGCACGCAGTATGCACTGCTCTACACCACACGGGTGCGGGAGGCGGTAACTGACAAGGAAATCCAGTTGCAGGAACGAAACGCCTACCACAACCCGGCGGTCTCGATGTCCACCGTGGAGATGACACGCTTCGCCCGGCGTATCTGGAACTCGCCCGCGAAGATCCGCAACGTCGCCACCAAGGCACACCGCATGACCATGCGGTTGAACAACATCTACACCGTGGGAGAGTATTTCTTCATCGACTTCTCAATAGAGAACCGGACGAACATACGTTTCGACATTGACGAGATACGGGTGAAGCTGGCGGACAAGAAACTGACCAAAGCGACTAATGTGCAAGTCATCGAACTGGTCCCGGAACTGGTGCTGGAGACGGGCAAGACGTTCCGGCACGGCTACCGGAATGTGGTCGTGGTCAGGAAAATGACGTTCCCGAACGACAAGGTACTGACCATCGAGATGACGGAGAAACAAATCAGCGGGCGTGCTATCAGCCTGAATATCGACTATGAGGACGTGCTGTCGGCCGATTCGTTCAGCACGGCATTGCTGGAGGAGGAATGACAATGAGAAAGACGATTATCCTGACGATTGCCTGCATGTGCCTCGCCGTCGGCGCGAATGCACAACGGGGCAGCGGCCGCCTTTCGCTCGGAGCGGGGCTGCTGTACAAGAACGAGCTGGACGTGACGCTGGCCTACGAACACGAGATGAACTACCGCCATGCGTGGGAGTTCTTTGCCAACGGCTACCTGCAATGGGCAGAGTGCGAATCCTGCAAGCATGTATGCCCGAAATCTTTCTGGCAGAATTACCGTACCTACGGCTTCGGCGTGGCTTACAAACCCTGCGTCACGAGGGGACGCAACCATTACGGAAGCCTCCGTATCGGGGCTTCGGGCGGAAGCGATACGAGGAAGTTCCTTGTCGGGCTGCATTTCGGCTACGAGCACAACTATGTGTTGCGGGCGGGCTGGACGCTATACTGGCAAGTCAAGGGAGACGTGATGATAAAGGGGGCCGATGTGCTGCGTACAGGAGTTGCCCTCGGTATTAAACTACCTATAAAATAAGGGAAAGATGAAACAGAACACTATCAGAAAAACGTGCCAGGTAGTGCCGGTTCTCCTCATAACCGGGGCATTGGCTGCCTGCGACGCACATATAGAAGAACCCGACAAGACGGTACGTCCCGGACATGTCCTCTGCGTGGACGGCAAGGCCGTGCCGTACAGCGAGTATGAAAATTCCGGGAAACAGGCGATTGCCGTCGTCTTCCATACCTATTCGGACGGGGAAACGGAAGGAAACGGCTATGCCGTCTATCTGTGGGACATGACGCCGAAGGCTTTTGCCGACAGCCTCGGTGTCGAGCAGGGTACGTCGGCGGACATTGCTGCATACGACGGGAATGAGAACACGTTCGCCCTGTACGATACGGAAGAAACGGCCTCGCCGATGGCTGAAGCCGTTTTTGCCTTGTGGAAATACGGACAGAGCGCCTATATCCCCTCGGTGGCACAGATGCGTCTGCTGTATTCGGCACAGACCGTCATCAATCCGATTATCGAGAAATGCGGCGGCGACCCGCTGCCGACCGAGGCCGACGAGTGCTGGTATTGGACATCGACGGAGGTGGAAGGACAGCAGACAGTCAAAGCATGGCTCTACTCGACAGCCAGCGGAACCATGCAGGAAACGCCCAAGACACAGGCGCATAAAGTGCGTCCCATTATAACCATCAACAACTGAATTTATGATTATGAACGGAATTAAAGATTTTCAAGCACCACAGTATGTGGATATAGTACATCCGGACAAAGGATTCTTCGGGTATCTGTTAAGATGCAAATGTCCTAAACAAGAGGACGTTTCCGGTAATTTCATATTCCTCGACGATGGAATAGACTGCTACAAGAGGTTTCCCTCCGTAAAGAATCGCAGGGAAGAAATCCGGGCAGAATGGAACGGCCGTATCAGCCGTTACCATGATATTTTCCAAGGTCAGCTCTGCTATGTCAATGAAGAATTGATTGAAGATTTCATTGATTTCATGACTTATGGCTCTGACAATGCCGTCCGGATTTTCCTTGAGAAGTTTACAGCGGAAGTACGGGCTTCTGCAATATATGACGGGCTTAAACCTCTATATGCAGTTTCCCATGTCTGCCAGCTTTCCGCTGATAACCGTATGCAATGGCCTCACATCCACGTCCTCTGGGGTATTAAAAAGAATTGACATAGCAATGGAAGAGAGCAAGGAATTACAGGGATTTTACCGGATATTCCGTGCGGTGGTGTATGTCTCCGTACTGATGGAGTTTTTCGAGTATGCCATCGACCCGGCCATGCTGGACCACTGGGGCGGCATACTCTGCGACATTCACGGACGTATCAAACGGTGGGCCATCTATAACGACGGCAACCTCGTGTACAGCAAGGTCGCCACGGTGCTGCTGATCTGCATTACCTGTATCGGCACCAGAGCCAAGAAACATTTGGAATTCAACGCCCGGCGGCAGGTCTTGTACCCGCTCGTGAGCGGCTTTGCCCTGTTAGTGCTGTCCGTATGGCTGTTCGGTCATCCGATGGAGACGCGGTTCTACACGCTGCCGCTGAACATTATTCTCTATATGGCGGTATCGCTCACGGGGGTTATCCTCGTGCATGTCGCACTGGATAACATCTCCAAGTTCCTCAAAGAGGGACTGATGAAGGATCGTTTCAATTTCGAGAATGAAAGTTTCGAGCAATGCGAGGAACTGATAGAGACTCCGTACAGCGTGAATATCCCCATGCGATATTACTACAAGGGCAAGTTCCGTAAAGGCTGGACCAATATAACCAACTGTTTTCGTGGAACATGGGTAGTCGGAACACCGGGGTCGGGCAAGACATTCAGTATCATCGAGCCGTTTATCCGACAGCACTCGGCCAAGGGGTTCGCGATGGTGGTCTATGACTACAAGTTCCCGACGCTGGCCACGAAACTGTACTACCACTACAAGAAAAACCAGAAGCTCGGAAAGTTGCCCCAAGGCTGCCAATTCAATATGATTAACTTCGTGGACGTGGAGTACAGCCGCCGGGTAAATCCAATTCAGGCAAAATACATCAACAACCTCGCTGCGGCGAGCGAAACGGCGGAAACGCTGCTGGAATCCCTGCAAAAAGGCAAGAAAGAGGGAGGCGGCGGCAGCGACCAGTTTTTCCAGACTTCGGCTGTGAACTTCCTCGCCGCCTGCATCTACTTTTTCGTGAACTATGAACGCGAGCCTTACGATGCCAAAGGAAACAAATTGTACGCTGAAAAACGGCAGGACCCGGAGACGAAATTCTGGAAACCGACGGGTGTGGTACGCGCCAAAGAGGGCGGGGAAATCGTTGAACCTGCCTACTGGTTAGGCAAGTATTCGGATATGCCGCATATCCTGTCGTTCCTGAACGAGAGTTACCAGACCATCTTCGAGGTACTGGAGACCGACAACGAGGTTGCCCCGCTGCTCGGTCCGTTCCAGACCGCTTTGAAAAATCGCGCGATGGAACAGTTGGAAGGTATGATCGGTACATTGCGCGTCTATACCTCTCGTCTGGCGACCAAAGAGAGTTACTGGATATTCCACCGTGACGGTGATGACTTCGACCTGAAAGTGAGCGACCCGAAGAATCCGAGCTACCTGCTGATAGCGAACGATCCGGAAATGGAAAGCATTATCGGAGCGTTGAACGCCCTTATCCTGAACCGCCTCGTTACCCGTGTGAATACGGGACAGGGCAAAAATGTCCCCGTGAGCATTATCGTGGACGAGCTGCCGACGCTGTACTTCCACAAGATAGACCGCCTGATCGGCACGGCACGAAGCAACAAGGTGAGCGTGACGCTCGGCTTCCAAGAACTGCCGCAGCTCGAAGCGGATTACGGGAAAGTGGGTATGCAGAAAATCATCACGACGGTGGGTAACGTGGTGAGCGGTTCGGCCCGTGCCAAGGAAACGCTGGAATGGTTGTCGAGCGACATCTTCGGCAAGGTGGTGCAAATCAAGAAGGGTGTCACGATAGACCGGGACAAGACTTCCATCAATCTGAACGAAAATATGGACAGCCTCGTACCCGCCTCGAAAATCTCGGATATGCCGACGGGCTGGATCTGCGGCCAGACGGCACGGGACTTCATCCAAACAAAAACCGGCATAGGCGGCTCGATGAACGTGCAGGAAGCGGAGGAGTTCAAGACCTCGAAGTTCTTCTGCAAGACGGATTTCGACATGAAGGAAATCAAGAAGGAGGAAGCGGCGTATGTACCGCTGCCGAAGTTCTACACGTTCAAGTCGAGAGAGGAACGGGAACGCATTCTTTACCGGAATTTTGTGAATGTGGGAATGGAGGTGAAAGAAATGATAAAGGACGTGCAGAACAAACGAGGGGCGAAATAAGAAACCTGTTTCCGATATGAGGGAAAGTAAAAAAAATGCCTGCAATGATTCCGCGATTATTGCAGGCGTTTTGGCGTTTCCGGTATCTTGGAAAATCCTGTGGAGTTGGTTTTGGTATTCAATACTACACAAAAAGTATATTATACCGAAACAAAATCAACTTTCAAGACCTTTGGAACGGAAAATAATGCTACCTTTGCAGTTGAAAAAGAAAACAAATCATATACTGTGGATATAGAACAAAAAAGCAAAATAAACCAACTGCTGCTTTCCGCCACTCCCAAAGGATTGTTATTCTCCGAATGGCTGAAAAGGAACGGTTATTCCGACCAGTTGATAAAAAGATACCGGGAATCCGGCTGGCTTGAGATGCTGTCAAAGGGAGTCATGTACCGAACGGGAGACAGCCTGTCGGCATACGCCGCATTGTCCTGCTACAACAGGCAATTGGGCAAGACGTTCCGTGTCGCAGCTCATTCTGCATTGGAACTGTTCGGCTTCAACCACTATGTGCCTATGGGGAAACCGTTGCTGATGGTGGCACACGGCAAACAGCGTGTTCCGGAATGGATACGCCACGATGTTTTCGACAGGGTGATAAAACCGTTTTCCACCGATACCTTTTCAGAACCGCAGACCGCAACGATTGTGAAATACGAAGTGGATCTGCTGGTTTCTACACCTGAACAGGCATTCTTGGAATGTCTGTTGCTTGCACCGCAACAATATTCCTATATGGACTTGTTCTATATGATGGAACAACTGACAACGCTGCGTCCCGAAATGCTACAGCAACTGCTCGAAACGACCAAGAACCTTAAAGTAAAGCGTATGTTCCTTTATATGGCAGAAAAAGCGGGACACTATTGGTTCGAGGCACTTGATACATCCAAAATAGGACTGGGAACCTCCAAATTGCAACTGTCAAAAAACGGGATTTATATCTCCAAATACAAAATAACCGTACCTAAAGAACTGAACGAATATGAATGACATCTATAAAAAACAGGTGGCATTGTTGATACGCATTATGCCGTCCGTGTACCGCATCAAAGATTTTGCTGTGCATGGAGGTACGGCTATCAACCTGTTTCATAAAAACATGCCTCGCTATTCAGTCGATATAGACCTCACCTATATTCCCGTAAAGGAAAGGGCCGAGAGTCTGGACGCAATCAACAACCATCTGCGAACTTTGAAAAGCTACATAGAAAAATCCATACCGGGCATAAAAGTGATCCACAAGCATGATGTCTGGAAATTACAATGTACTTTGGACGGTGCGACCGTCAAAATCGAAGTGAACGGGACAAAGCGGGGTATCATCGGAGAGACAGAGGACAGGAAACTGTGCGAACGGGCTGAAACGGAGTTCAATATGACCTGTAAAGCACGTACAGTTTCTTATTCGCAGCTTTACGGGGGCAAAATTGCAGCGGCATTAAGCCGCCAACACCCACGGGACCTGTTCGATTGCAAGTATATGGAAATGGCGTCGTTTCATGATGTCAAGAACGGCTTCATGCTTTGCCTGTTGGGGAGCGACAAGCCTGTCATCGAATCTTTGCAGCCGAACGCCATCGACCAGACGGAAGCACTGGAAAAGCAGTTTGAGGGAATGTCCGATACTCCATTCACTTATTCGGATTATGAAGAGGCAAGGCATAACCTCATTCAGCAGGTAAACGACAGCCTGACCGAAACAGACCGGGAATTTCTTCTGTCATTTGAAAACGGCGAACCCGATTGGGAAAAATGCTGTGCCGGAGATTTAAGCCGCTATCCGTCCGTAAAATGGAAATTACAGAACATTGCCAAGCTGAAAAAGAGCAATCCTCAAAAGCACAAGGCGGGATTGGAAAAGCTACAGACCTTCTTATTTCCGAAGAAGGGATAAGTTTTTATGGGCATCATGCCGGACAGATTGGTGTTAACGGAAAAACAATATTTGGAATCATGTACAATATGCGAGAAATAAAAGAGGAAGACTTTGAAGCGGTGGCAAAATTTGAAATTGAAATTTCTGAAATCTCATTCGGAGAAAAGGCTATTACTGACCTCGAGTTCCACTGCAAGAAATTAGCCAAAGCAAAAGACCGACGCGGAATGATCGTGATAGAAGACACGGAATCCGGTAAAATTGTGGGCTGGGTATGGATGGAGAAAAAGCAGAACAGCCTGACCGGAGAGGTTTATGCCAACTTCAAGTCCATTTATGCGGATGAGTGCATTCGAGGAATGCAAATTGTAGACGACCTGTTTGAAAAAAGCATAGAATATGCGAGAGAGTGCAAGGCGGCTTATATTGTCGGCAAGGTTCATGCCGGGAACGTACCGATGCGCTCTTTGTATAAAAAGCATTGCTTCGAGCCAACCCATGTAACGATGGAAAGGAAATTGTTATGATAACGTCCGGCATACAAAGTTTTGCTCTCTCGCATGGCGAACAATACAAACACGGAAGAACAAGCCTGCGTGACTTGTCAGGTAAACTGCCTTTCGTGGCAAACGGGTGTACCATGCTGTTATGCGTTGAAGGCCGGGCTGTCGTAACCACCAATACACGAAAACGGACATTCCGCAAAGGTGATTTGCTTGTGTTGTTTTCGGACACCTTATTTGCACCGCTGTGTGTTTCTCCTTCATTCACGGCAGAATATATATCCTTGTCATTGGAACTGACAGGGGAGATTTTCTACAAAATGACTTCCCCCGCATTTTGGGACGGACTGTATGAATATCCGGTCTGCCGACTTTCGGAAGCACAATACTCATTGGCAGACGGAGTGTTCAAGCAGATGATATGGGCGATGGAGAACGGTGATGAAGAAAGCCGGAAAAACATCCTGCAAAATTGCATTTACAATGTTTTTCTGGCTTTAGATATTGTGTTCAAGCCGATGTTTCCCGACTTGGGCAAGTGTTATCAAAAGGATCAGTCAAGGGTGCTGTTCGGCAAGTTCATGTCACTGCTGGCTAAGAATTTCCATGTAAAAAGAGATGTACGATATTATGCGGACAGGCTTTGCATCACGACCGATTACCTTTATAAGATAACCTGCAAAATAGAACAGCGGACTCCGAAGGAAATCATTGACCTGTTTGTCGTAACGGAACTCAAACGCTATTTGGACAACACAGAACAGTCCGTCAAAGACCTGGCCCGTCTGTTCCATTTCGAAGACGCGTCGTACCTTTGCCGCTTTTTCCGCCGCACGGCAGGCTGTTCCGTTTCCGAATACCGCAACAGGCTTGGCCGCTCATAGGCTCCCCGCATCAAATCGCTGTATTCCACTTTCGCACATCCGAGCCGCTCCTGCAAATAGTCGAAAGCAGTCCACGGACGGACATTGGTGCCGCATGTGAACAAATCGACAGCGGCATAACCACACTCCGGCCACGTGTGTATGGTCAAGTGGGATTCTTGGATGACCACCACACCGCTCACACCCACTGGGGCGTATTTGTGAAAGTTTTCCTGTACTATGGTCGCTCCGGCACTTACTGCCGCTTCGTGCATGAATGTGCGAATCTGTTCCACATCGTCCAGTTTTTCCGGGTCGCAGTTGTAGAAGTCTGCAAGGATGTGATGCCCTAAGGGAAGGTATTGCTTTTTATCCGTATTCCCGTTTTTGTGCAGTCTGTCGAAAACCGTAGCTCCGCATACATTGCAGCCTTGTTTTTTCAACTCCCTGATGGTCTGATATTCCGCCTCTTTCCCCACGGCATAGACTTTGCCGCATTGCCGGCAGCGGTAACGGTTTTGCCGGAGATTGCGGTCTGCGGTGTAGATGTCATCGCGCCCTCGTTTTTCGAGAGGAAACAAGGCGCGTGTACGTTCTGTCGTTTCCAGGACAAAGAGCTGTCCTTTGTTGCCCAAAAGAGATGCGCCCATGTATTCATTGAACCGGGTGAACATCTCTTTGATGGCCAGTCCGTGCAGTTGGAAACATTTTTGCAGAAAGTAAACCTCCGTTGCCGACTTGTTCCCGAACGAGAAAAAGATTCTCAATCCGGACTCTTCTTTCAGTACGCTAATGGCACGTGACAGGAACAAGGAAGCTCCCTCTTGCGTATAAGGCGGATCGGTGAACAGGCAGTCGAAACGCCCGCACAAATGCGGAGGCAGAGGCATCCTCAAATCCACCCGTTCACAACTTATCGGCAGGGCGAACCGTCCGGCCAGCCGCTCCAGACACTCGATATAACGACCGTCCATCTCAAGTACATGGATGTGTGTCGGGCAGATGCTTGGACCGGGATAAAGTTCTTTCAGCAGAAACCCGATGGCAAGGCTGACAAAATCATCATCGCCCATGCATACGATTTGTCTGCCTGTCAATGTGCCGTTTGCCAAGCAGAGCAAAGCCCTGCGGAATGCTGTCTGTACGGTACATTGGGCTTGGTCCAGTGCTACATCCGCTACGGGGCGTTCGTCGAATGCCGCACGGTATTTTTTACTCAGCGCGTCAGCGTATGCGTCCCTTGCCTGTTCGCTTTCCGCCAGTCGGCGATACAGGCAGAGGTCAATCCCCTTGAATCCAAGAGCTTGTTCCACATACTCCTTTCCGTTATGAGTAAGCCCTACGCCTCCGCTGCATTGTTCCAATATGCCCAGCCTGATACCTTCGTTCTTTATGGCGGTCACGATAGGTACCGGCAAGAGTAATTTTTGAGAGAGGGCTTTGTTGGAAAGTGGCGCAAAACAATACAGCTCCTGAAAATAAAGTTCAATAATCCGTCGGCTATCCTTAATTGATACTGTCTTAAATATTTTGTCGATATAATCCATTTATTACATATCGTTGATTTACAGGCTGCAAAAATAGAACAACATCATTAAGTAATAGAGAGCAAAATCCTGCTGATATGGGTACTTTTCAATACAAAGGCAGATAGGTTGGATATATGGCCAGACGGCTCAGGACTTCATCCAAACAAAAACCGGTATAGGCGGCTCAATGAACGTACAGGAAGCGGAGGAGTTTAAGACCTCGAAGTTCTTCTGCAAAACGGATTTCGACATGAAGGAAATCAAGAAGGGGGAAGCGGCGTATGTACCGTTACTGAAGTTCCACACGTTCAAGTCGAGGGAGGAACAGGAACGCATTCTTTATCGGAATTTCGTGAATGTGGGAATGGAGGTAAAAGAAATGATAAAGGACGTGCTGAACAAACGGGAAACTAAATAGAAAGCCAGATTCCGATATGAGGGAACTAAAAAACGCCTGCAATGATTCCGTGATTATTGCGGACGTTTCGGCGTTTCCTATCTATTGTGAAAATCTTATAGTTCAAAATCAGCTTCTTGCGGCCCTACATAAAAGAAGGGAAATCAGGTGTTTTTTATATAACGGGTACATTTACCAGTCCCCCTTTTTTTGTATAATACCTGCATCTTCCGTTTTGGAGATAAACTCCCGAACCTGTTTTTCGGACAGTATATCTGCGAATATTTCCTTGAGGACAGCCCGGTTGATACAACCATTTTTACGGAAACAACAATAAAATCCTTTCAGTCTTTTACCGCAGTTTCGACGGGAGTTTATGAAAATAAAGTCGTATCTTTGCACTCTCTATCAAACAGATAAATCCATGTGAACAAAGGGTTGAACGGACATATCGCCATGCTTTCGACACAAATTATTTGTGGTTTGAATGTACCTGTCGGTAAATCGCTCCTGGCAGAGTGGATGACACCGATTGGGCTTGCCTCCTCTCGTGTTTTATTCGCCACGCTGATATTTTGGACGATCGGGCTTGTTTTCAGGAGAGAAAAGGTCAATGCCAAAGACTTGATGGTGATTGCTTTGGGCGGTATTTCCGGTGTTGCTTGTACTTATCTTTCCTTTGCGTGGGGACTTAATTATACGACACCAGTTCACTTCGCACTTATTGTCGCCTTAAATCCAATCGTAGTTATGCTCTTTTCCGTATTGTTTTTAAAAGAAGCTATCAACCGGCGGAAGTTGACAGGTGTTCTGTTGGGAATTGCAGGAGCATGGGTCTTGATTTCACAAATGGATATTGCCGCATCCGTTGAAAATCATATACTTGGCATTGTTTTCGCCATCGTCAATACAGTTATGCTCGGATTTTATCTGATTATCATCCGAAGAGTGGCGATAAAATACTCTCCTGTCACACTTCAAAAATGGATGTTCCTATTTGCAGCATTGTCCATGCTGCCGTTCAGTATAAATGAATTGTACGTGCAACCGCTTTATCAGTCCGCGTTCTGTTGGCAACCATTACTCCAGCTTGTATTCGTATTGTTGCTGGCAACTGTTCTCAACAATCTGCTATATCCCGTCGCTCTCAAGGGGATACAGCCCACCACTGCCAGCATTTACATCAACCTACAGCCTATTATAGCTTCTGTCGTTGCCATTTTAATCGGGCAGGACATTTTTAGCTGGGATGAACCGGTTTCGGCCATACTTGTCATATCCGGTGTTTTACTGGTCAGTCATTCACAAAATAAAAAATAAAGCTAATTTGCGGTTCTGTATTCATTGGGCGTACACCCGGCCATTTTCTTGAACCAACGGCTGAAGTGTTGCGGATATGGAAATCCAAGTTCATAGGATATTTCACTTATGGACTTCGCCGTATTGAATACCCGCTCTTTAGCGACATCGAGCATTTTCTGCTGGATGTGTTTCAGGGCAGGCATTCCCGTTTCTTTTTTCATCAGGTCACTGAAATAATTCGGGGAAAGACAAAGTTTGTATGCACAATATTGCACAGTCGGCATCCCTCCATGCCTTGCAGGGGCATCAGAGGCGAAATACTCATCCAGAAGGTCCTCGAAACGCGCTAACAGGTCGTGATTGGCATTGTCGCGGGTGATGAACTGACGGTCGTAGAAGCGGATGCAATAATCAAGCAGCAGCTTGATGTTATCCACGATGAGCGAACGGCTGTGCTTGTCGATAGGATACTGCAGCTCAATGCGAATTTTTTCCATACATTCTATAACCGTCCGTCTTTCTTGTTTGGAAAGGTGCAGGGCTTCGTTGGCATTGTAAGAAAAATATGAATAATCTTTCATTATATGCGCCAATGGTGTACCTCGCAGAAATTCGGGATGAAATGCAACAACCCATCCTTCGGGCTGGTGCAGCTGCCCGTCATCTTCAGATCCCATTACCTGACCGGGGGCGAGGAAAAGCATCGTCCCCTGCTGATAATCGTATATACTTTTTCCATATTTAAGATTTCCACAGTTCGCATCTTTCAATAGAATAGCATAGATGTTATACAGTTTTTTCCCGAACCGGAGAGGCTTCCCTTTACTGCCTTCAATAACGCTGACCAACGGGTGCAGGGTCTCCACGCCAAAATAGTCGTTGTACTGCTGGACTGTATCAACCTTCATTATTTCACTCATAATTTCCTCTTTTTTAAGTCATTGCAAATATAGCTATTTTTCTGTGATAGCTTTTCATTCTGCTTTTAATTAAAAGCAAAGATACGGATTCCCGATGGTACGGCATATACCGAAATCATCGTTTTGGATACCAATTTTACTGGTATACCGGCATCGTTCTTACCGGCCCGTTGAAATTGGTAATTCTATCCGTGAAATTGATACACAGGCTCTTAATTCCCCTATCTAATTTTGCAATCAGAAAGATAATCAAACAGATAACGACATGAAAAAAGAACAGATTCAAGAGAACGGCATCAGTCGTCGCGGGTTCCTGAAACGAACCGCATTGGCAGGCGCGGCCATCTGCATCGCGCCGGCATTGGAGAAAGTAACGGCCGCGGAAAAAGCCATTACAGGTAAATCGTCAGTATCGGCAGCAACCATTCCAGCAGGAATGGCAGCAGTCCGCGCACAGCGTACCTTGAGCAGCGGCAAGGCAGCCTTTACCATTTCGGCGATGGGCTTCGGCTGCATGGGGCTGAACCATCACCGCAGCCAGTCTCCCGATGAAAAGACCTGCATCCGGTTGATTCACGAAGCGATAGAACGGGGTGTAACCTTATTCGATACGGCTGAAAGCTATGGCTACCACAAGAATGAAAAACTGGTAGGCGAAGCCCTGAAAGGCTATACCGACCGCGTGTTCGTCTCTTCCAAATTCGGGCACAAGTTCGTGAACGGCGTGCAGGTGAAGACCGAAGAGGACAGCACCCCGACAAACATCCGGCGCGTATGCGAGAACTCCCTGCGCAATCTCGGCGTGGAGACGCTCGGCATATTCTACCAGCATCGCGTCGACCCTGCGACGCCCATCGAGGTCGTAGCCGAAACATGCGGCGAGCTTATCCGGGAGGGAAAGATACTGCACTGGGGCATGTGCGAGGTCAATGCTGAAACCATCCGCCGGGCGCACAAGGTATGTCCGGTTACGGCCATACAGAGCGAGTATCACTTCATGCACCGCGCGGTGGAAGAAAACGGCGTGCTGGCGCTTTGCGAGGAACTGGGTATCGGTTTCGTGCCGTACAGCCCGCTGAACCGTGGTTTCCTCGGCGGCATGATAAACGAGTACACCCGGTTCGACACCGCCAACGACAACCGCCAGACGCTTCCGCGTTTCCAGCCCGAAGCCATCCGTGCCAACACGCGTATCGTGGAGGTACTGAACGCTTTCGGACGGACGAGAGGCATTACCACGGCGCAGGTGGCATTGGCATGGCTGCTGAACAGGAGGCCTTTTATCGTTCCTATTCCCGGCACGACCAAGCTCTCGCACCTCGAAGAGAACCTGCGGGCCTGCGACATAGTGTTCACGTCGGAAGAAGTGACCGAGCTGGAAAAGGCCGTGGCCGCAATTCCGGTCGTGGGAAGCCGCTATGACGCTTTGCAGGAATCGAAAATCCAGAAATAGGAAGGGCGTATGAGAAAGGTTGTCTTTTATATGATGGCCGCCGCCTTGCTGTCGGGTTGCAACGCACGCAACGGGAATATCATGCAAATCGAGGAACAGGGCAGTTTCGCCGTGGGCGGCACGGTGCTCACCGATTCACTGGGGCGCACCTATCACGGCGACCACGCCTACGTGTTCTATCAGAAACCCGTCGATGCCCGGAAATACCCGCTTGTCTTCGCCCACGGCGTGGGGCAGTTTTCCAAGACATGGGAAACTACGCCGGACGGCCGCGAGGGGTTCCAGAATATTTTCCTGCGCCGCGGTTTCCAGACTTATCTCGTCGACCAGCCCCGCCGGGGAAACGCGGGGCGGAGCACGACACCCGCGACCGTTACCCCCGTCTTCGACGAGGAGACGTGGTTCAACCGTTTCCGCGTGGGCATCTGGCCCGATTATTTCGAGGGCGTGCAGTTCAGCCGCGACAAGGAGGCTCTGAACCAGTATTTCCGTCAGATGACGCCAACTCTCGGCCCTCCCGATCTGGATGTCTACGCCAAGGCGTATGCCGCACTGTTCGACAGGATAGGTCCGGCTGTCTTCGTCACCCATTCGCAGGGCGGAGGTGTCGGATGGCTTACACTGCCGCAGACAAGGAACATCCGTGCCATCGTCGCCTACGAGCCGGGAACAAACGTGCCTTTTCCCGAAGGGCAGATGCCGGAGGAAGGGAAAGTACTAACCCTGTCGAAGAAGACCGAAGGCGTGGAAGTGCCGATGGAAGAATTTCTGCAGTTCACGAAAATCCCTATCATCATCTACTATGGCGACAATCTGCCGGAAACCGACGAACGGCCGGAACTGTACGAATGGACACGACGCCTGCATCTGATGCGCAAATGGGCTGCCTTGCTCAACGAACACGGCGGCGATGTCACGGTCATTCATCTGCCGGAGATAGGTTTGAAGGGCAACACCCATTTTCCCTTCTCCGATTTGAACAACGTGGAGGTGGCCGATCACCTGTCGAGATGGTTACATGAGAAAGGACTGGATTGAGAAGGCGGAGTCATGGACGAAGGAACTTTCTGAAAATGGCGGGAATAGCCGGCGGAACGATGACTGAAAACGACTATTGAGTTAATCGAACAACCTTTAACAATTTTCATATGATACCATTATTTATCGGAGGCATCGGTATGCAGGAAGTGCTGCTGATTGCATTAGTCGTCCTGCTGTTCTTCGGAGGACGCAAAATTCCCGAACTGATGAAAGGCATCGGCAAAGGTGTCCGTTCATTCAAGGAAGGTATGAACGGCATGGAGAAAGAAATCAGTCCCGAAAATACCGACAAGAAAGAGGAGTGACATGGCAAAGGAAGACAAAACGGACGGCTTGAACTTTTGGGAGCACTTGGACGTGCTGCGGACGGCGATTGTTAAAATCGTCGCCGTGGCCGTCGTGTTCGGTATCGCCGCCTTTTGTTTTAAGGAAAAACTTTTTGCCGTTATCCTTGCCCCGAAAAACGACGGCTTCATCACGTACCGTCTTTTCAACCGGATTGCAGCATGGGCCGGCGGCGAGACCGGGAGTTTTGCCGTGCAGCTCATCAACACGGGACTGGCCGGGCAGTTCGTCATCCACATGAAGACGGCATTATGCGCGGGTGTCCTGTGCGCGTCGCCCTATATCCTTTACCAGTTGTTCCGGTTCGTGTCGCCTGCCCTGTATGCCTGCGAGCGGAAATATGCCGTGCGGATAGTCGGAGGCGGCTATGCAATGTTCCTGATGGGTGTGGCGGTCAGCTACTTTCTTATTTTCCCGCTGACATTCCGTTTCCTTGGAACCTATCAGGTCAGCGGTGAAGTGGAGAACATGATCGTCTTGCAATCCTACATTTCGACCCTCGTGCTGATGTGCCTGACAATGGGTATCGTGTTCGAGATTCCGATTTTATCATGGCTGTTTGCCAAATTGGGGTTTCTCACCGCCGATTTCATGCGACGTTACCGGAAGCACGCTATAGTGATTATCCTTATCGTTGCGGCTGTCATCACGCCGACTTCGGACGTGTTCACGTTGTCATTGGTCACATTGCCGATGTGGGTTTTATATGAAGCGAGCATTCTGGTCGTAAATAGAGCTGCAAGTAAAAAGGCAGTAGACAGATAAAGAAACGACATCTTGAAGTGAAAAACAATCTGCCGGCCAAAAGATAAAACAAACCTTTTTACAATAAGAGGTAAGGTACTGTAACACGTAGGTAATCCGTTTTATAAACGGCAGGTTTTTATTCGTTTCTGCATTATACATAGAAAAGCCGTACCCTGCTCGTTTTCCGAAAGGCACGGCTTTCATCCCCTAAAAAGAGGAATCAGACAGTGACAACAGTTACATATAAATTCTGTCGCTCCTGTTCGCAGAATTTATCGTACTCGGCTTTGTCCGTGCCGCTCTCGATAGCCCGGTCGATAACGTCTCCCAACTCGTCGAAACAAACCTCTTCGTTCACACATTCCACCTCCATTCCTTTCACAAGATAGACCTCGTAATAATCCGATCCGTTGAGTGCGACGATGACGTACCCTGCGTGCAGCCGTCCGTTCACCTTAATGCGGAGTGCCGGCAAATCCCTGTATAGGGTGGCGGCAAACTCTTTGATACCCCACGACATGAGGACGGTCATGGGGGTTAACGCTACTAACTGTTCCTTAATGGTCTGTGCGACCTGCATTACATATTCTTTTTCCATAATTCTAAGTTTATAAATTATTATTCCATGATTTACTCGAACCAATCGGGGTTATCCTTTTTGAGTTCGGCTATCAACTCGTTTTCGGGAAGCTGAAGCGTTCTCTCGTCGGTAAAGAAGAAAATCTCGTCATAAATCCTTTCGGCTTCTTTACTGGCAAAACCTTCGTTCTCGTCATTGAAACTGCCGGGCTGCAAGGCATCGAGCAGGATTGTCGAACCGATAAGCAATTCTTCGCCATCGACAGATTCCACGATGCGGGAGTAATAAGACCTGCCGTTGAATTGAATCTTAGTTGTTTTCATATCGTCGTTTTTATATTAATGGTACATTTTTTCCGTGTTCATTGAGGTATTCCATGATATGCTTCGCTTCCTCGTGCGATGCCCGGTTCCGGTCATCGTAACGGCGTGTTTCGTCCGCCATGACCTTGATACACGCCTTAATCAGGCGGTACAGGCTTTGCTGAAGCGTCGGGTGCATGTCCGGGATTGCCGCCGCGAACCGTTCGGGGTTGAAACTGAAACTGTTTACCGCCATTTCCCAGTCTTTGGCGAGGCGGTATTCTTTGCTTTCTTTAATGTCCATATTCTTGAATTTTAATAGTTCTCGTTGCATATTCTGTCAAGTTCCTCAATTATGGGTGTCACCTTTTTGCCTGTAAGACTTTCTATGTCATACAGCAAGTGCTCCAAGCGTTCATACGCCTTTTCTCCCGCTTTTGTAAATTCTCCGGTACTGTCGAATGCGCTACCTTCGCAGCCCAGTTCTTGCAATAATTCTTCTAATGTCTTCATTTGTTAAATTTTAATAATTGTTTTTCTTTCCCTCTGTTCGGCTTCCTTGTTGCCGGAGCCGCTTCGGGTTTTATGGTGCTTTCCGGGGCTGGCGAAAAAGCCCTTTCCGACGTTTTTTCTTGCCAATTACGCTTCGCAGAAGGAAGAATTTGCAAGAAATGCACTTCAAAACGACGGAATCAGGCGCGACAGCCCATATTTGCACCGATAAAAACCGGTGCGGTGACGGACGGGAAAGCCAGACGGGAGAGAATACGGAGACCTGAAAGCGGTAGAAAAGGACGGCTGGAAGCTAAAAAAGAGAATTTATATATCTATATATGGATAATTGTTGTTATATTTGCATATAAATAGTGATATATTGACATTATGGAAACAACGAACTATACCACAAACAGCGATATGCTGACGCTTTTGGCGAAGCGGGTCAAGGAGTACCGTCTGGCCGCCCGCATGAGCCAGAAGGAGCTGGCCGAACAGTCGGGTGTAAGCCAGACGACTATCAGCCATTTCGAGCAGGGGGTCAGCCGTAACCTGACCTTGGCCAATTTCATCTCCCTGCTGCGTGCGCTCGGTCAGGCAGAGCGGCTCGCGGAGATTCTGCCGGAACTTCCCATGCCGCCGATGGCGCTTCGGGAAATCGAGAAACTGATACCTAAACGAGTTAGGAGGGGCAAGAAATGATAGAAAGTCTCGATGTAATCCTATGGGATAAAAAGGTCGGCACGCTTGTCGCCAATCGGGAAGGACACCGCAGCAAAGCCTGTTTCTACTTCGACAGCGATTATGTCCGCGACGGCTACGACATCGCCCCGCTCCGTGCGCCGGTAAAAGGGGTTGCCGCACAGCGCGGCCTGCCGGTCTATCCCGATGAAGAGCGGCTTTTCGGCGGCCTGCCCTCGTTCATAGCCGATTCGCTGCCCGACCATTGGGGAAACACCGTGTTCAACGAATGGGCCAAAGTGCATCATATCCGTATGAGGGACTTGTCCGCCCTCGACCGTCTCGCCTATATCGGACGGCGCGGCATGGGGGCATTGGAGTTCGTCCCGCCCACTGCCGAGGAACTGGAGACACCGTTCAAGGTGGAGATCGCTGACCTCTACCAACTGGCCCGGCAGGCTTTCGAGGAAGCCGGACGGTTCAACGTCCCGGTATCGGGCAACCTGATGGTCGAAAGCCTGTTCAAGGTAGGAACGTCCGCAGGAGGACGACGGCCCAAAGCGGTGGTCAACGTCAATTTCGGGGAAGGACAATGTTACTCCGGACAGGTGGCGACCCCTTATCCGGGCTACACGCCGATGATCGTCAAGTTCGACGAACACCAGAAGATGCCGACGACACGGATAGAATACAGTTATTACCTGATGGCCGTAGACGCCGGGCTTCAGATGATGCCGAGCCGCCTGTTGGAAGGTGAGCAGACAGCGCACTTCCTGACCGAGCGTTTCGACCGCCGGAACGGCAAGAAGGTGCATATCCAGACATTGGCTGCCATGAACCCCTCGGCAGATTCTTACGAAGCACTATTCGAGGCGGCCTGCCGTATCGGCGTGCCGCCGGGGGAACTCCGGCAACTGTTTCGCTTGATGGTGCTGAACGTGCTGGGCGGGAACGTCGATGACCATAACAAGAATTTCAGCTTCCTGATGGGCGATGACGGGCGTTGGCACGTTGCTCCGGCCTACGACTACACGTTCTCGGTCGATCCGGACGCACCGTATTACGTCAACCGCCACAGCATGACTATCAACAACCGGACAGAGGGTATTACTGCGGCAGACCTGCTGGAAGTAGCCCGCCGGTACGGTATAAAGGCCGCAGAGCCGTTCATAGAAAAGACCATAGGCATCGTTTCGCGTTACCCGGAATACGGCCGGGAGGCCGGTGTCGGAGAGGAATGGATAGGAACGATAGAAAAGGAAATCGCTGCACGAGTGGAGTGCGTGCGAGCCGATTAAAATAGAGCATGGGATTTCATGCAGGGGAAATGAACCCACCCGTTTTTGTGGCGGGTGGGTTTGTCGTTGTCATTCCGCCCCTTTCTTGCTTAGGAGGGTCAACTGGTCGGGACGGTCGGGAAACCAATAGGCGTCGCTGTCAAGATATACGCATCTGTCACCATTCCAAGGCTTCCTGAAAGCTAATACCTCTTGAGGGCCGAATACTACTCCATAATCGTTTGTAAATGCTACCATGTCGCCTACGGCCAAATCGTCCTCCGTTTCCATGACTTCGGAAAGGCGATTATAAAACTCCATGCCTTCGGCTTCACGTTCCGCTTTCCAGCGCAAAAAATCCTCTTTATGACTTCTGCCCGTGTTTATCGGCGATAATTCCGAAGGCAAAACCTCCGCTTCCGAAGTACCGGACGAAATCAGAATAATGCTGTCGTCTTCCATGTTTTCCGGTGCAGAAATCACTCGGTAAGCCCCATCGGACAAACCGTTGTCCGGGTCATGCCAATAAAGCAGATTCCCTGTCTTGATAAAATCGTATTTTCCCATTGTCTTGTGAATTATTGATTATTTATTTCCCTTTTTTCGATCCTTTTCCTTTGGAACCGCTTCGGGGTTTTACTGATGCAGTACACGGTCGTCGGCACAGCTTCATACGACGGCTCTTCTTGCCAATTACGCTTCGCTTGGGAAGGAAGAATTTGCAAGAAGTGCACTTCAAGCCGGAGAATCAAGCGCGACGACCGACTTTCGCATCGGATAAAACCCGTGCGGTGAGGGACGGGAAAGCCGGACGGGAGAAACAGGCGGCTCGTGCCGCTACAAAAGGGAAAGAATGCAATTATAAGAGGAAACGGGCGGTGGCGGGGTATCCGGGAGGCTGACTATAAAAGGACGAAGGCGGGCGATAAAGACAAAGGAGATAGCGCACTGACTGTGTTATCAGTACGCCATCTTGTACATTCAATCTTCGGAACCCGACACTTTCATTTTTGGGAACAATCCTTTTCAAAAGCATTCTTCTCCGAATGGCTCGATGTTCGCTTTTTGGAAAATTTGCGGGTTATGCTGATAAAGAAGCGGCAGGTTCAACATAGCCATAGGGTATTCCACGAAGCCGCTCCTGCGTTTGTAGCCGGAATCGGTCGCCAATCTGTTTTCTACCAAAAAGTCCAACGCATCCGGGTAATTGTTCACGTCGATAAAGGTACGGTCCGGCAAACCGAGCGCATCCATTTCCTCCAAATTGACGGAAAGTACGATATATTCGTCTTCATCTTCCACCATTACCAAGATAAGAGCCAACCAGCCATTGCGATAAAACCGTGGTACGAGGTAATACCGTTCGCCTCTGAACTCGTATTCTTTCTGTCTGAAAGAGCTGTCCGGCTCTACGATTTCAAATTCATCTTCACCTGCGGTAAAAGCAATCATAGGGTTGCTGGCATCTACATACGCTTCACCTGCTTTGTAGCACAAATACTCTCTGTTTTCGGAACGCACGATAGCAAATTGAATTTCCATAAAATCTTAACATTAATCAGTTGAACAATCTGTTTATTTTTTCCCTCCTTTCGGAAGCCTTCAGGCTTCTCCTGTCGGGATTTGATTTTTACGTGCATTAAAGATTGCCTTTCAGGGAGAAACAGGCAAGGAATTTGGGCAGAATTTTATAGTTGCGGTATTGAGCGTCCGCGAAATATGGACGATTGAAAATCGGGAAAGCTGCTGAAAAATTGTGTTCAAATAGCGTAGCGGTACTTGAATGTTCCTCCAAGGCAATACCTTTGCACCGGAAAAAGCATGTCCCGACGGGCAGAGCCGTTGGCGAAGGGATTTCCGTACAAAAGGAAAACGAAGGGATAAAAAGGGAGATCTGCCAACGGCAGTGCTAAAAAAGACAGCCGCTCCTGCGGCTCTCTCTCTGTAGCGTTGCGCTATTTCTTCCCGGTCTTGCTATCCGGTTCGTCTTGCCGTTTTTTCGGGGTGAACAGTCCATTGAAACAGACCGTCGTGGCAAAAGTACGTGCCTGCGTGGCATTGCACAATCCCGCTCCGGGCATTGTCGCACCGTTGTAATGTTTGCAGTCCTTACATTTCATCATTACCTCTTTTGATTGGTTAGACAGTAGGACGGATTTCTCCGTCCTACTATTGAATTATGGTCAAGCTGCGACCTCTTCGGGTTGCGTATGTTCTTCGGGTTGTACCTCTGCCGTGGGTTGTGTATTTTCTGCCTCGGCGGCTTCTTCGGGCTTTGTCTGCCGTTCCTTTGCCAACAAGGCGGCTTTGCGTTCCTCGATACGTTTATGGCGTTTCTCATACACCTCATTATATCCACTTTCAATTTCGGCGAGCGTGTCGGGCATGTGCTTACGGGCAAAATCGAGCAAGAGGGTCGCAGCAGCGTTATTGCCGTATGCGCCTTTGAAGTTGTCTATCAAGAAATCCCTGCGGATAACGGCTTTCTGCTTGGCCGTGAGGTTGGCGATGATGTTCATTTTTTCTTCGTCCTCAAGGTGTTGGTAGGCTTTTTTCTCCCCGATACCGAATACCCCGAAGTGTTCCCTGCGGAGAGACGACAGCAGGAAGAAATATATCATCTTTTCCTCGTCCTGCGTGAATTTGCTTTCAGACGTATCAACGTCCAAAATCTGTTTCTTAGCGTCTGCAACGGTTTTCTCGACGGCTATTTCCTTGTTACGTTTGTCCTGCTGTTCCAATTTTTCCACCGGGGAAAGTTGTTTTTCGGTAGCCATGTCCGCATTGGCGGCAGCACTTGCCATGTAACACAGCGTAATTTCTTTCTGCCCGATGCAGATATAAAACGTGAGTTCGCCCGTATCGATTCGTTCATGAATTGACTTGCATTTTTCCATATAGTTGCTGAAATCCTGCTCGTACTCCTTGTATGCCGCCTCGTATTCCTCGGTAGTGTCGTATTCTTCCTTTTCGGGTGCTACCGGCGTTTCGGGGTATGCCGTGGCATAGGTATTGAGGTGCTCGACCTCGTACCCCATAGCGGTAAGGCGTTCCACCGCAAGCATGTTATTGTTGAAATCTTGGTAGCCCAATGATACGGAGGGGTATTGTTCCACAAACTGCAAGGCTTTCTCCACGAGATAGGAAGCGTTCATTTCGGCCAGACAACTCCGATTGGCGCAATTTCCGCAACCACCCTCGCAGAACAACATCATGTTGTTGGTATTGTGGGGGCATGAGGCGCATAGGGTCTTGTCGAATGCGTAACGGCTAAGGTCTGTCGTGAAATCCCGTTCGATAAACTTTGCCACATCGGCGGCTTTCAGTCCTCGCCAACAGTCGTACAACATGCTGTCGCTGTCTTTCAAGTGTTTATAGTACACCTCTTTCTGAATGTCCGTACCGTATCGGCAAATCTCACTCGCTACACTGATTGTGATTTCGTCCTTTTCCAGAAGTTCGGCGATTTCGGGTATCAATGATACGAATTTCAGACGGGTACGGATATAGTTCTCGTTTTTGCCGAACTGCACGGCCAATGACTGCACATCGTAGCGACCGCTTTCCATGAGCTTTTGGTAGGCGTTGGCTTCCTCTATGGGGGTAACGTCCTTGCGTTGCAGGTTCTCCGTCACGGCCATTTCGGCGGCGGTCTCGTCCGAAACATGCAAGATGACAGCCGGAATTTCGGTCAGTTCTGCCATAAGGGCGGCACGATACCTGCGCTCTCCGAAAATAATCTCGAAGCGGTCGGTGTCCACAATGGGGCGCACGCCGATAGGTTGCAATACTCCCTGCTGACGAATACTCTCGGCCAGTTCGGCAAGGCTCGCCTCGTCAAAGTGCTTGCGTGGGTTATAGTTGCTCGGTTGAATATTCATCAATGCAACTGATACGATGTTGTTCTCTACTACTGATTGAATGTTCGCTGTTTCCATAATTCATAAATTTTAATTTGTTATTACATTAGATTGTTTGATTACTATTGTCTTTATTGTGCGGTGTCATACTCGTATATTTCCGGATTGTCGTACCCGTCGAACACTATCCGAAACGTGTCAAAGTCCTTTCTGCCCGCCAGTCTGACGGTATCTCTTTTCCCGATGAAATAGGGTTCATTCATTGTCCGAAACGGTGCGCCGAGCGTTATCCTATCCACCAACGTACAAACTTTGCCGGGTTGTTC
Organism: Bacteroides sp. AM41-16; assembly: GCF_003603495.1. NCBI lineage: Bacteria > Pseudomonadati > Bacteroidota > Bacteroidia > Bacteroidales > Bacteroidaceae > Bacteroides > Bacteroides sp. AM41-16. Next base: position 39,581 of record NZ_QTNE01000021.1, read on the forward strand.
GGGCATGATATAACCCAGTGCGTACTCGTTGTAAACTACCAATTTGATTTTATCCATATCGCTGTCAATTTTACGTTGTTTTTTTCTTTCCCTCCTTTCGGTTCCTTTCTCTGCCTGAACCGCTTTGAGGTTTTACGGATGCGGTACACGGCTGTCGGTACAGCTTCATACGACGGCTTTTCCTGCCAATTACTCTTTCGCAGAAAGGAAGAATTTGCAGGAAATACACTTCAAGCCGCCGTATCAAGCGCGACAGCGGACCTTTGCATCTGATAAAACACAACGGTGACGGCAGAGAATGAAGCCGGGAAAGCGGTAAGGGAATCGGTAGAAAAGGGATATGCCCGTCAGGGTTAGAATAGGGATAAAACGGGCCATGTGCCTGTACTTGCGGGCAGGTAAAAAAGAGAAAGATGGTAAGACTATAAAGGAGGAATGCGCCCTATGGAAACAGCGGGCGGATAAAAAAGGACGCATGGCTGCCGTCTCCGGGGTGGGCAGACGCGGTAGCCATGCCTGTGTTTATTGTTCGTTCTTCTCCAGATACTCTTTCATTGCCTCGTTCACGATGTCTTTCAGCGACATGTTCTTCTTGATGGCGAGGAATTTCATACGGGTATGAATGCTTTTGTTGATGACGAAGTTGCAATGAACCGCCGTTTCTTTTTCCGTGGGGGCTGCTACCGGCTGTTTTCCGCCGGTAGTCTTTTTCGTAGGTGACAGCAACCCGTCCAGTCCGCCTTTCATGCTGTCTTTCAGTAAATCGCTCTTGCTCATATCGGGATTATTTTAATTTCAGTACCTCTTGCGCCAGTGCCATGTAGTCCTTGGCTCCGTTGCTGTTCCTGCTATACTCGAAGATGTTCTTGCCCTTTATGGGAGCTTCGGCCAAAGATACGTTATCCCGTATAACGGTCTTGAACACCTTTTCGCAGAATGAATCCTTGACGAGTTCGGCCACACTTTTGTTCAGTGTCTTGCGTTTGTCGAACTGGGTAATTACAATGCCACCAATAGCGAGTTTCGGATTCAGGCGTTCCTGGACGGTGGCAATCACATTCATGATCTTGGCCATGCCGCGCATGGCGAGGAATTGTGCCTGTACCGGGATAATCAGGTAGTCTGCGGCGGTAAGGGCGTTCAGCGTCAGCAACCCCAACGAGGGCGGACAGTCGATAAGGATATAATCGAATTTCCGGTTTTCGAGCAACTTGCCAATCAGGCCGTTCAATATCAGTTCCCGTCCCGGCTCGTTGATGAGTTCTGCCTCGGCAGCCGAGAGGTCGAGGCAGGACGGTACGACGGTTACACCTCCTGCCGTTTCAACTAATGGCAAGGGGTATTTGCCTTTCATCGCCCCGTACACCGTCTGTTCTTCCTCAATGGAGAGGCCGAAGGATTCCGTAAGGTTCGCCTGACCGTCCATGTCGATAGCCAGCACGCGCTTTTTCTTTTGCTGCAGGGCCGCAGCCAGATTGATGGTGGTGGTCGTCTTTCCGACCCCTCCCTTATGGTTCAAGACCGCAATTATTTTTGTCATCGTTTCACTCTTTTATTCCACTTGCAAAGTTAATACTATTTTTCGTAAATACTAAAATTAGTATATACTAATTCACTAAAAACTATTGTTTTAGCAGTGTAGTATTTTAGTATTTACTACTATACTAAAATAAAGTTTGACTAAGAGTAGTATATCCTACATTCGCAGACGAGTGGCTTACTAATCTACTACATATAGGATATACTACATTTAGTATTCGCTTATTTTCAAAGGTTTACTCTCTTATCAGAAAGGCAAATCCTCCTTTTCGTCCTGCGGGAAATCTGCAGGAGGAACGGGTGCGCCGTCTGCTCCGCTTACTGCATTGTCCTCTCCGGCTGCCGCGCCTTCCCGCCTTCCGGTATTGATAAAGGCAATACTCTCTGCCGTGATGGAGAGCTGTATCTGGCTCTCGCCGTTCTTGTCTTTCCACAGGGAAGATGACAGCGTGCCGTCAACAAGTATGAGTCTCCCTTTCGTCAGATATTCGGACAAGCGGATATGGTTGTCCTTGTTGCTGCGTACCCTTATCCAAGTGGTGATGTTTTGCCCCTTTGAATAATCGTCAACGGCTATGTCCATAGCCATGAATGAGCCGTGTGCTCCTGAAATTACTTGGCAATCTTTGCCGATGCGTCCGATAGTGTGAACATGTAACATAATAGAAAATTGTTTGTGGCAAGGTGGTTGGTCCTGCCGTTACCTAACTGTTTATTTTTTCCCTCTTTTCGGTTCCTTTCTCTGCCTGAACCGTTCCGGGATTTTATAGATGCGGTACCCGGCTGCCGGTACAGCTTCATACGACGGCTTTTCTTGCCAATTACTCTTCGTAGAAGGAAGAATTTGCAAGAAATACACTTCAAGCCGCCGGATCAAGCGCGGCAGCCTACCTTTGCATCTGAAAAATCGGACGGTGACGGCAGAGAGGAGACCGTAGAGGTTATACATATAATTGATATAAAGGGAAGAGGGCTTCGCCCAAGTATAAGAGCAGAGGAAAAGAGAGAGGTATAAAAGGAAACCGCCAACGGAGTTGCGGTAATTTACAAACGGGTATCGTGCCCTTCACCGACGATGTTGTCATAGGCACGATACCTTATCATAGCTTATTTTGTCAGAACCGGTATCTCAAAGGGAGGAATGCAGCAAATCGCCCATCCTTTGTTCTGGCAAAGTACAAAACCCTCTGACGATAGTATCTCCGTTTACGCCTTCAAGTCCGGCGAACATTTGTAATGCGTCAAACCCTCTGTCGAACTGTTCCATGATGACGGCGGGGGCAAAATGGATAATCCCGTGAGGGTAGCTTTTCGATGTGCCAATCCACCCGCGCAAATAATCATCGAAACAGCCTTCTGCTCTTGACGCATGGAACTCTTGTGAATGGGAACTGCAAATGGTTTTACCGTAGATTTCGTCTCCTAAAATTAAAGTTCCCGTTTGCGGATTGTACATAAAACGCCGATTGGTTATTTGAAGAATATCTATGATTTCCCATTTGACATTGATAACCATCAGGATTTTTTCAACCTGCCTTTTCATGCGTTTGCCTGTTTTACAATTTTTCTTGTCCATCACTTGTCTTTTATGCCGTGAAACATCTGCTTTTTTACCCTTTTTTCGATTCTTCTCTCTGTCTGAACCGTTCCGGGATTTTACAGATGCGGAACACGGCTGCCGACAGGGCTTCATACGGCGGGTTTCCCGGCCAATTACGCTTTCATGGAAAGGAAGAATTTGCGGGGAATGCACTTCAAGCCGCCGGATCAAGCATGGCAGCCGACCTTTGCATCTGGCAAACCGGACGACACCGGCAGAGAGGAGACCGGAACAGACCGGTAAATATGATGGTAAAAAGGGAGTACGGCTTTGCCTGTATAAATGCAGGGGAAGCGAAGTAGAAAAGGGTCCGGCTTGGGCGGGTCCGGCAAGGGTCTGCCGGGGCAAACATGAAAGGGATTCTCCTTATCCGCTCCACGCCTGAATTTCGACCGGGCGGAATGAAAGCGCGGAGCGAATAAGAAGTATCACCGTTTGCCCTTGACGTGGCAGGTCACAAGGGAAAGATACGGAACAGAGGCGGAAAGTCCGAAACCAGCGGCATAAAGACCGGTCGGGCTGTGGAATACCGTGTTGTTTCGACAGGTCGAAGCTCCGGCATGGAACGGCACGATCCGGGCTGCCGCCGGTTTTGAACGGCCTCCCGTACCTTTCCCTGACGACTTGTTACGGCACAGACTTTCCACTGGTTCACGGGGTTGGGAAAGCCGGCGTATAATAGGGAAACAGCCTGAAGGTAAAAAAGGAGTAATCGTACTATAAAAGGTATCGGTTGCCCCGCAATCCGTCCGGAGGGCTTTCGCCCATCGGACAGACCACAGAGGTTATCGGCTTATAGTTTGGGCTTGTTCTTCGGGAGAATGGGGCAAGAAAGTATTATTCTGTAAAATGGCCCCAGCTCGGTCTTTACCGGGTCTTTCGATACCAAGAATGTTGCGCTCTCCTTGACCTTCGCTATATCCAAAATGGTCTTACAGATGTACTTATTCCTCAAACGTGTTCCTCCCCTGTTGAACTGCAGCGGAAAACCTCGCTTGTCAGTGGTTTTGTGCAGAAACCACTCTTTCGGGTTGTTTTCATCACAGCCAAACTCCAGTCGGTCGTTCATTGTGATATTCATTTCTTTTGCCAATTTGGTGGATAGATACATGTTGCCGGTAACGCTGTTGAACCTTATGCTTCTTTTACCTACACGGTTTTCTCTTGTCCGGCAATTCTCGACGTTGTAAATTACAAATTTCATTTTCTTGAATTATTTACGGGTTATACAAATTACATGCTTACGTGGGCGTACCTTTTGGAAAATCCTTCGTGATTGCGGATAGTGTCGGTTATATCGCTTATTCTCCGGTGTATCGCACTTGCGGAAATGCCTGCATAGGCGGAAAGGTGTCTGTATGAACATTTCGCCTCGTACTCTTTCAGTCTGAAAAGCTCGTAGTCCGTTTGGGGATATTTCTTCTTCACAAACAGCAGTATGTCATACACCAGCTTGTCGGAAGCTGCCAGCACCTCGACGGACGGTGTTTCTTCTTCCTGCATGAGCAAAAAGAAATGTTCGTTGTCGGGGAAACAGTAACAACTATCCTTGTGAATACATTTCAGTCTGCACTTTTTGTACACGCCGAAAAAATAAGGCTCGAAGCTCTCGACAGGTATTTCCGAAATCACGACTTCCCGTTTCATCGCCAAATAGGCGTCGTGAAAGGCGTCCTCGTGCAGGTAACGTCCGAATATGTTACGCAATCTCTGATAGTTGTAAACGAACCAGTTGTCAAAAAGCGAATTTTTTTTCATGTTTCAATTTGTTTTTAAGTTTTTTTTATTTCCCTCCGGTTCGAGCGATTACCGGAAAGTTCGATTCTTTTTTCTGCCTCGTCTTTGCATCACGGGGTTTGCAGCAAGGATTCCATGAAAAATACTCTTGGAATGGAATGAGAAGGAAGATTTTTCATCAGGAAAATCGAAGATGGGCCTTGAGGCAAAGTTTTGAGATGCAATCAACTTTGCGGAAAAAAGTGTCGGGCTTTACGGTCGTCGGTTCGTGATAGCATCTCAATCTACAAAGGGGGGGGAAGCGAAAGCCTGCCTATAAAAGACAAGGTGTGTGGTATAAAAGGAGTGGCTGGAGGTACAAGGGGAAGATTCCGTTACAACCGGGTATGGCCGTGGCAGACCGGAAGGTGAAAAAATCCCCTGTCCGGTGTTGTAACCGAACAGAGGGAAAAGGTTAAATCTATGAATTATGGTCATGCCGCTTTGTCGGTGGCCTCGTGTTCGGAAAGGGCGGACTGCGTGCGTTCCGCCTCTTTCATGCTTTCGTCGATCCGATGCTGTAAAGCGTTGCACTCCTGTTTGAGCCTTGCCAACTCGTCCGCCTTGCTCCACTTGCGGGCGATGATTCCCTGCAAAGCGGGTATCTCGCTCTCCAGCTTGGCTATCTTCTGCCGTTGTTCCTCAATCATGCCGGGCAGCTTGGCGAGGGCGGCTTGCGGGTATCGGGAGGATTCCACGAAGCCCAGAGGCAATGCTCCCGATATGCCACAACGGTATTTCAGTCCGCTTACGCCCTCGACGAGGAACGTGTTGCGGTAGAATGTACCGCCCATGTCATACTCGCTGTACACCGACAGGTTCAATCCGGCATACGTGCCTATCGTACCGATTGCCCCGTTGCGGTAGGTCTTGGAAATGCGGTGCAGCTCCCGTCCGGTCTCTTCCGCCGTGGCTTGTGCGAGGTTCAACAGCCGGGTCGTCCGGTCTCCGGTGTAAGAGGTGATATATTCCCAGTCCTGCGTCATGCGTGCCGCCGCACTCTCGGCCTTTGTCATGTCTTCCCGGTTGGCCGCAATCTTACGCTCGGCCCTGATACGGTCTTTCTTGAAAATGGCCTGTTCCTTTTCGAGCTGCATAATCTTATTGTCGAGCTTCGTTTTCTCCAACAGGTCGGTATTTCCCGACAGGAGAGCCACGAACTCGGCGAAATTCATGCCGTTATCCTCGTCCATAGCGTCCTCGTCGATACGGCGCACAGCAATCGTACCGTTGTTAATTTGGTTGATGAACATTTGCTTGGTTTTCAACAGGTTAAATTTGTAAGCGTCGAGCGTCTTTTCCGTTCCGTAAATCACCACGTCCACGGTATTGTTTCCCCAGAGCTTAACGGTGTTGCCTTTGCGTACCGCACGACCGTTGCGCTGCTCCATGTCGGCGGGGCGCCAAGGTATCTCCAGATGATGCACCGCAACGGCCCTTTCTTGGGCGTTTACTCCCGTTCCCAACATCGAGGTAGAGCCGAACAACACCCGTACCCTGCCACTGTTCATGTCCGCAAAAAGTTTCTTTCTCGCCCGTTCGGTCTTGGCGTACTGGATAAACTGGATTTCATCGGCAGGAATCCCCATTGCCACCAGCTTGTCCTTGATGTCGCTATAGATGTTCCACTCGTTCGGCTTGTAAGTGGCAAGGTCGCTGAAGACGAACTGTGTACCACGATTGGCATTTGAACTTACATAATAATCATAAATAGTTCTTGCGCAAATCGAAGCCTTGTTGTTCGGGTCATCAGTAAACTTATCGCCCAACAGACGCATATCAAGAGACATCTTACGGGCCACGTTGGTAGCAACAAGCATTTTTGCCTTGTCGAGATTGTCCGGCTGCGGAATATCCAACCCCAAATCTTCCCATTGTCCGCTGTGCGCAAAGGCGACGAGCCGCCCGATCATTTCCTCCTGTTGGATAGTGGGTGCATGGGAAAGGAAACGCACGTTTTTGTCCGGCACATCGAGGTTTATCATATCGGCTGTACGATAGTCGGTAATCTCCCGCAGGAACATCGCCAGTTCCGGCACTTTGATGTAAGTGCGGAAACGCTCTTTGCGCTTTATCGTACCCGTTACGTTCAGCTCGTAGTCGGCGGCCTTTTTCGTGAAGATAGCCGCCCAAGCGTCGAAACAGCTTACTTGTTGCCGTTTGAGTTCCCTTGGACGCAGATATTTGAACATCACGTACAGTTCGGTCAGCGCATTGACGACCACCGTACCCGACAGGAACGTAGCCCCCAAGTCCTTTCCCGTGCGGCGTTGAATGTCCCGAATGGCAAACAAAAGGTTCATCGCCCTTTGCGAGCCTTGCGCATTGCCGATGCCCGCTACTCTCGTGTGGCGTGTCTGGAACATCAAATTTTTATAGCAGTGGCATTCGTCTACAAAAATGTGGTCTATGCCCATCGAACGGAAATCGATGGTATCGTCTTTCCGGAGGTCTATCTTCATCTGCAGTTCGGCGAGCTTGGCTTCAAGGTTCTGTTTCCGGGTTTCCAGTCCTTTCTGCATCCTGCCGCTCCGGTAACGCATAGTGGATTGCTCCAGCACTTCGAGGCTGCGCTCCACATCGGCCAGTTCTTCCGAGAATATGTCGTACATGGTTTCTTCGGATTGCGGAATCTTGCTAAACTGGTCGTGTGTCAGGATAATGCAATCCCAGTTGTTGTTCTTGATTTTTGAAAACACTTCCTTGCGGTTGGCGGGGGTGAAATCTTCCTTGCCCGGATAGAGCACCTTGGCCGTGGGGTATGCCTTTCGGAATGTATCGGCAATCTCGTGTACATTGGCTTTCAGCCCGATAATGAGGGGTTTCTGCACCAGTCCGAGACGTTTCATTTCGTATGCGGCCACGCACATAATCATCGTCTTGCCCGTGCCGACCTCGTGCCAGCAGATACCGCCGCCGTTCTGCTTAATCATCCAGATAGCGTCTTTCTGTGAGGGATAAAGTTCTTTGTACGGGAACAGCTCGAAAGAGAGGCCGGGGAACGTCTGCGCCGAGCCGTCGTAGTGCGGACGCACGTAACAATTGAAGCGCTCGTTGTATGTCCTTACCAGTTCGTCCCGGACTTCCAAAGGCTCATCGTCAAGCCACCGGTTGAAACGGTCTCTAATTTCCTGTATCTTGGCGGCGGCCTCCTGCATGGCTTCCTCGTCCGGCACACGTATTTTGCTGCCGTTCCGGTATTCCTCTTTCGTTATCTCAGGTACGGTATCGTGCAGGGCGTGTACAAACAAGTCCTCGCCGTTGTAATTGCGCACGGAATAGGTATTGTATGCCACGGGCGAATATCCCTGCAGCCGAATCAAGTAGGTATCGTTCACGTCGAAATACATCACGTCCGCACCCACTCCGAATAGGTCGGAGGCGAAATCGGCGTACAGCTTCGTATCTATCCACCGCTCGCCCATGTTGATGTCGAGTTCTTCATAGGGTATCGGTTCGGGTATGGTGTTCTCCAGTGCCTTTGCGGACGCTTCGGCCCATTCTTTCTCCTTGCCTGCGAGATTCGGGAGAAAGGAAAGCGTCTCTTCCTGCTTGGCGATGATGTTTCCGGAGAGGAACTTTCCTTTGTGCTCCCATTCCCCATTGGCCGGATTGTAGAAAATTTCCCCTTGCAGGGCTTCGATGATTTCTTCTTCCTCCTTGTTCGTGGCTTGTGCCATGTAGCCCATATCGACCTTGCCGTAAAAGTTCAGGCTGCTTGCCAAGGCTTCCACGGGGGACAGCGTTACGGCGGTGTCTATCTTCTTGAAAGCTACAGGTTCACGCATAACGTCGGCTTTGAAGATGTCCCTGCCGACCTGCATTTCTATCGTGAACACCTCCGTACCGAGGCTGTCGAGCAAGATAAACTCCTTGTTGTCGTTGTCGTGGAAAAATCCCCATTTGGCAATAAAAGCGTCGTATAGGGTGTTGAGTTGTTTACGCAGTTCCGAGCACTCCTTTTGTTCTTCCCGTTCCCTGCCGGACAGCTCGAAATACACCTTGCGTATGGGGAAATAGTCGGCGGCCCTGTCCGTATTTACCTTGCCCTCGTCCACGGGTACGAAATCAACGGCTGTCTCCGTGTAACGGCTCGACTTACGAAACCGAAGCGTACCTACCTGCCCCTCGAAAACGACCATTGCGCCGTTCTTCATCCATGTTTCCATGTCCTCCGTGTAGGCACGTATGCCTTTGACCGTCTGCGGCTCGCCGAAAAGAGACATCTGCACGGGGGTGTTGTCCTGGCCGTGATTGGCAAAAAGAGCCTTGCGAAAATAGCGGTCGAAATCGTATTTGAGCAGTGCGGAAAGGTATTGGGACATGGCGTTTCCATCGCCTAACCACTGGTATTTGCGGACGTACTTACCGAACTGGTTCAGCGCAATGCGACTGTCCGTGGCAAGGGCGGTCTTGGGGAGGGTAAAGATTTTGTTCGCATAGTCGGTCATCGTTCCTGCCGTGTCGACCTTTTCCTTGGAGACCTGCAAAAACATCTTCTCCCGTAACGAGAGCGTCGCCTTGCGGCTGTGCTTTTGGAATATCAAAAGGTCGCTCCCTACCTCTATGCCGCTCGTCTGCATGAAAAGGGTATCGGGTAGCCGTAAGGCCGTTATGAGGTCGGCATGATTGACGAGGTACTCGCGCACGAACTTGTTGCCCGGCGTGTCGGCAATTCCTCTCGGCGCAACGAACGCCAGCAGTCCGCCCTCGTTCAACAGTTCCATTGCCTTGACAAAAAAGTAGTTGTGTATGGTCTTGGCTGACTGTTCGTACATGCCGCCTTTCTTCCACATTTCCGCATCGAACACCCGGAAATTGCCGAACGGGATATTCGAGGCGATAACATCGAAGCTCTCATGCTCCAGATGCTGGTCGGCTATCGTCTCGAAGCCTGCCGTTACCGTGGTCGCCTCGTCATACAGAAGCGACAGGATAAGCCCCGTAAGACAATCTTTTTCAAAAGCGTAGCTGCGAGTGCCGGGCATGGAGACGGGCAGAAAGCCGCCAATTCCCGCACTGGGTTCAAGAAAGGTACTCATTTGCAGGCAGTTATCCTTGAATGTAGCGTGTATCTGCCGGGTTACTGCGTCCACGAGGAATTTCGGTGTGTAAAAAGCAGTCAGGACGGAGGATTTTATACTGTTGATGACGGCTTGCCGCATGGCGTCGTCATAATAGGGATATGCGCCTATCAAGTCCTGCAGCTTGCGGATAGGCTCGGCCACATCATCGCTGACGGTATGCTCCGTTCCTATATTCAATACATCTTTAATCCCCCCGAAACCGGAATATCGGGATAATACCTCTTTCTCTTCGTCAGTGGCTTGTCGGTCGTCGATACGGACTTTCATTGCCGTTGCAATGGCTTCCACGTTTGCCACCAGTGATTTTAATTTGCTGTAACTCATAATTTAACCTTGTTTGTTTCCCTTTATTCGGCCTGTTTGCGGCCTCCGGGATTATTTTTCTGCCTCTTGAAGGTGGCAGGGACAATCGGACAAGGCTGAAGCGAAAAAATACGCTCGACAACGGAGAGGAAGATTTTTGCGCCTCACTCGCGGCGCAGCCGGCATTGGCAAGATTGGAACGGCCCGTTACCTTCGCGGAAAAATAATACCCCGCAGGTCGCTGCAAGGCTGGGCACGGAAACCGACAGCTAAAAGAGGGAGGAAAATGCGTACAAGGGAGAAAGGACGGAACGGGTATAGAAAAGGGAGAAAGCGTCGTACAACGGGGAATGCTGCCGACAGACCGGAAATCCGGAGAAGATGGGATAAGACAAGGGAATCCTGTGCATAATCAAAAGAAAAACTTACCCCTGTAACCGATTATAATGAATAACCTATGACTGAAAAGAATACTCCCATCTTATCTCCCGAATATCTCGATTTCAGAAACGAGATAACCTCCCGCATCCGGTCGCCCCAATACGAGGCATTGAAGGCCGTAAACAAAGAGATGATCGCCCTGTATTGGGAAATCGGCAGGCGGATTACCGAACAACAAGCGGCCTTGGGCTGGGGAAAATCCGTCATGGAGAACCTTTCGCGGTACATACAAAAGGAGTTTCTGGGTATAAAGGGATTCGGTGTTTCCAACATGTGGGACATGGCCCGTTTTTATACCGAATACCGGTCGAATGAAATTCTCCAACCGTTAGTTGGAGAAATTAGCTGGTCGAAGCACATCGTCATTCTGACCAAGTGCAAAGAGATGCAACAACGGCAATTCTACATCTTGTCAACCAAGAAATACGGCTGGACGAAAGATGTACTTATCAACAAGATAGAAGCAAAGACCTACGAAAATTATCTGCTCGGTCAGAGCAACTTCGACATGACCTTGCCGGAGAAGATAAAGAACCAGGCCATACTTGCCCTGAAAGACGAATATACATTCGACCTTGTGGGCCTTTCGAAAGAACATTCCGAATACGAACTGGAACAAGCGATTATAAAGAATATCCGCGCGTTCCTCATGGAGTAGCGAGATATTCAGTTTTTTCTAACTGAAAGTGAGTACAGAAATGTTATCATAGCATGGCAGAGACTATTTGTCAATCCACTCTTTTAGCCGTTGAGCCTTCTCTTTACTAACGGTTATTTTTGTGTTCGGATACCCTTTTAAGCGGACAATAAGTTTCCCTCCGAAATAATTAGAAAGAAACAATACGTATTCTATGTTAATTATGTATTGGCGGTTGGCACGGAAGAAGCAATCAGGATTGAGTTGCTGTTCGAGTTCGTCCATTGACATATTGACAACTTCTGAAGTTCCATTATTAAGACGAAGGTATACCGTCTTGTTTTCGGTTTCGATATGGTTGATGTCCGAAACACGTACGGTCTTATACCCGTCACGATAGGGCAACAGGAAACGTTCCCGATAGCGGAACTGGTTCTTCTGCAACGAATCGAAAAGCTGCCGGAGATTTTCGTCAGCATAATTCTTGCCAGCTTTGGTAGCTTTATCTATGGCAGCTTCAAGTTCATCGGCATCCAAAGGCTTCAGAAGATAGTCAAAGCTATTGAACTTGAAAGCCTGTACCGCATATTCATCGTATGCGGTGGTGAATATGATTGGAACGGTTGCCGGAGCATATTTAAGCGCTTCAAAACTCAGGCCGTCAGTAAGGCGGATATCCGCAAGGATGAGGTCTGTTGTTTTGCCTGATTGGAAAAAATCGACCGCCTCTTTGATATTTGTAAGTGGTCCTTCAATTATAAACGTCGTATCAATGTCGTTCAGCAATCTAATGAGACGCATGGCATTGCGCTGTTCGTCTTCAAGAATCAGTATCTTCATAGGGACTGTTTTTTTATGATGGGCAAACTCACCGAATAGAAGTTCTCGGCATTTTCTATCTTGACTTTTTTATCGCAGAGCAACGAATAACGCTCTATTATGTTTTTATGACCCAAGCCGGTCGATTCCATTTTTGAGAGCAAGGGAGATTTAAGGTTGCGCACTGTGATATAGTCGTCAGACAACGTGATGTCAATAAACAACGGATTTTCCATCGAAAAACCGTTATGCTTTATTGCATTCTCCACAAGAAGTTGCAACACGGCCGGGGGAAGGTATCCTTTGCATTCTTTCAGTTCGAGGCTGATGTTCGTGACGACCCCTCCGACGTGGCGCACCTGCATCAGATACAAGTATGATTCAAGGAACTTTATCTCATCTCTGACGGGAATCAGATTCCGGTCCAGATTGGTGATGATGTACCGGTACACTTTCGACAGGTTACTCAGGAACTTGCCGGCAAGTTTGGTATCTTCCTCTATCAATTCCAGCAGGTTGTTGAAGTTGTTGAACATGAAGTGCGGATTAATTTGCAGCTTCAGCGAGTTGAGTTGCGACTGTAAGGCAATCTCCTTCTCCTTCATCAGTGCCATTTCAAGAGCCTGCTTCTCATCGCGCGCCCTGATGTATGACTGGAGGTAGAATGTGTTGGCATAAACGCTTGATATGAAAGTGGCTATCATGGCAAAAGTGTAAGCCCCCTTCATGTTGATCAGTTCGTCAAGAAGCCCGTTGCCGGTTTCATCCCACAAAAGATTGAACAGAGATGTCATGCCGAACGTAACGAGGTTATTCAGCGTCAAAAGACAGGAAGCATAGACAATCACCCACACATAAGATGTTCTGAACGGCAAAATCTTAAAAACAAGGTAAGAGAACCCCAAGGATATGTAGGTAAAGAGCATACACAACAAAAAATCGACGACATAATCGACTGTCGCCATTCCCGGTAATTGGTTGGCGGTTTCGTCATCAAGAATTAACCATATAATAAGGTAGAGGATATAGGAAACGAGCGATAGCAGGAAGCCGTTCCGCCAGTTCATTATTTTTACATTTTCTTTGATCATATTTGGTTGCAAAGTTACTTCATGTTGCAAAGGTACGACTTTGCTTTTTCATTTGATAGGTCGAAACCGGATGAAACAGACAAAACAGCAGTTGAAACAGATAAAAGGAGTGTCGAGACAGATGGTTCTATCATTTATACTGTATTCGATGCTTGCATAATGAACGTAGATTGCCAAAACAGGGTATGATTTTGGTAATCTGTAGGAAGGTGACGCATCAAGAAGCATGGCTTAACTGCCCAAAGATGTGCATCTTTGAAAAGAGCATTTACAATGACATTTCAGAAGCCATTTTAGCTGTTTTATAAATGTTTTTTTCCGTTTCGACTGCATGCCGGTTGTCGGCAAATTGGGTATGGAATATCTTTGCAGCCAAAATTGGCGACTTATGATTATTGAAACAGAACACCTTATCATCAGAGATTTTCAGGAGAAGGATGCCGTTGGTTTGCTGGAATACCTCTCCCATCCGCGTGTCAACTGCTTCGTGAGCGAACGCTTGTGCTCTGAAGAGTCTGCACTGGCTTATATATCCAATACTCCAAAGGAGTTGCTGCGCTATGCCGTGTGCCTGAAGGAAGACGATTTCATAATCGGTGATGTTTTTGCATTGCGTGAAGAAGCCGACACATTCAACGTGGGCTGGCATTTCAACCAACGCTTCGAGGGCAAGGGATTGGCGCATGAAGCGGCAACGGAATTTCTGGATTACCTTTTCCGTGAAGCAGGCGCACGTCGCATCTACGGCTTTGTGGAGGATGACAACCTGCGGTCGAAAAGATTGTGCGAACGTCTCGGAATGAGATATGAAGGATGCATGAAGGAATTCATATCGTTTGTGTGCCATCCCGATGGAACACCACGGTATGAGGACACCTGCATTTATGCGGTATTGAATAAGGAATGGAAAAACAATAAGAACAGATGATGAATAGAAGAACATGGATAGCCGGCATCACGGTAACAAGCCTGCTGGCTGCATTATTGACAGCCTGCAAACAAGAACAGAGGGAACAGGAAATGAGACAGACATTGCCCGTCATGGTGGTTTCTTCCCGGGCAGTTGAATTTCAAGAAAGTTATTCCGCCTCCATCCGTGGGCGGCAGGATGTGGACATAGTACCCCAAGTGTCGGGCCGTATCACCCGCCTGTGTGTGAAAGAAGGGGAGCAGGTTAAGACGGGACAAGTGCTTGCCGTCATCGACCAAGTGCCCTATCAGGCAGCCTTGCGCACCGCACAGGCAAACGTCAGCGCAGCACAGGCAAAAGTGGAAACGGCACGGATCGAGCTGCAAGGCAAGCAAGCCTTGTTTGATGAGAAAGTCATATCCGATTACGAACTCTCTCTTGCCCGCAACGGGCTGGCGGTAGCACTTGCCGAACTCGAACAGGCAAAGGCTCAGGAAACGGATGCCCGCAACAATCTCTCCTATACCGAGATAAAAAGTCCCAGCAACGGAGTGGTAGGCACGCTTCCTTTCCGCATCGGCGCACTTGTCAGTCCCGGCATGACGCAGCCCTTCACGGTAGTTTCCGACAATGCGGAAATGTACGCCTATTTCTCCGTCTCCGAAAACAAGCTGCGTCAGTTCAGGACACAATACGGTTCCATAGACAAGATGATTTCCCAAATGCCGGAAGTCGGCCTGCAACTGAATGACGGCACGTTCTACGGACGGAAGGGACGCATAGAGACTGTCAGTGGCGTGGTCAATGCCACCACCGGGGCGGTGCAAATCAAAGCCCGCTTCCCCAACCCCGACCGTGAGCTGCTGAGCGGCACCATCGGCAATATCGTCCTGCAAGGAGTGGATGCGGATGCCATCCTGCTGCCCAAGACCGCCACCGTGGAATTGCAGGACAAGATTATCGCCTACCGCCTCAGAAACGGAAAGGCCGAAGCAGCCTACCTGACCGTGGACCGTCTGAACGATGGTAACCACTTCGTGGTGAAGCAAGGTGTGTCCGTGGGCGACACCATCATCACCGAAGGGGTAGGACTTGTAAAGGAAGGAATGATTGTTACACCTAAAAACGTAACCCCATGAATCTACGATTTTTCATAGACCGCCCGGTATTCTCGGGCGTTATTTCCGTGGTGATTGTCTTGATGGGACTCATCGCCATCAAAGTGCTCCCGGTGGAGCAATATCCCGACATTGCACCGCCTACTGTCAACGTGTTCTGTACCTATCCCGGTGCGAATGCCGAAACCGTGCAGAAAGCGGTAATCGTCCCGCTTGAGGAAGCCATTAACGGAGTGGAGGACATGATCTACATGACCTCTACCGCATCCAACACGGGCGATGCTTCCATCAACATCTATTTCAAGCAGGGTGCCAACGCGGACATGGCGGCGGTGAACGTGCAGAACCGTGTGAATGGCGCGTTAAGCCAGCTTCCGGCGGAAGCCACCAAAAGCGGCGTCACGACAGAGAAACAGCAGAATGCCGAGCTGATGACTTTCGCGCTTTACTCACCCGACGACCGTTTCGACCAGACTTTCCTGAACAATTACATGAAAATCAATGTCGAGCCACGGGTGAAACGTATAGGCGGTGTCGGAAAGGCACAGCTGTTCGGCTCGAACTACAGTATGCGTTTGTGGCTCAAACCGGACAAGATGGCGGGGTACGGGCTTATCCCGGATGATATTTCGGCGGTATTGGCACGGCAGAACATTGAGGCCGCCACCGGTTCTTTCGGACAGAACTCCGACGGGGCAAACGAGTACACGATGAAATACCGGGGCAGGCTCTCGACTGCGGAAGAGTTCGGCGAACTGGTGGTCAAGTCCCTGCCCGGCGGCGATGTATTGCGATTGAAAGAGGTCGCGGATATAGAGCTGGGCGATGAGTATTACAATTATTCATCCGAAGTGAACGGACATCCGGCAGCCATGATGATGATAAACCAGAAATCCGGTTCGAACGCATCAAGCACCATCAATGAGATACACGAGGTACTCGATGACCTCAGCCGCGATTTGCCCGAAGGGGCAGAGTTTGTGGTGCTTACCGACACCAACAAGTTCCTGAATGCCTCCATCCATTCTGTCATCAGGACGCTTATCGAGGCGATACTTTTAGTCATCGTGGTGGTGTATGTGTTCTTACAGGACATCAAGTCCACGCTGATTCCCACGATTTCTATCTTCGTGTCCATCATCGGAACGTTTGCCGTAATGTCACTGATAGGCTTTTCCATCAACCTGCTTACGCTTTTCGCCCTTGTGCTTGCCATAGGCACGGTGGTGGACGATGCCATCGTGGTGGTGGAAGCCGTGCAGGCGAAGTTCGACGAGGGGTATCAGTCTCCGGTGCTTGCCGCCGATGATGCCATGAAGGGCGTGTCGTCGGCCATTCTGACCTCCACCCTTATTTTCATGGCGGTGTTCTTCCCTGTGGGCATGATGGGCGGTACTTCAGGGGCGTTCTATACGCAGTTCGGTATCACGATGGCGGTTGCCGTGGGCATTTCGGCCATCAATGCCTTCACCCTTTCTCCGGCATTGTGCGCCCTGCTGCTGAAGCCTTACATTGACGAGCACGGGAACACGAAGAACAACTTCGCGGCACGCTTCCGCAAGGCATTCAATGCGGTTTTTGACCGTTTGAGCCGTCGTTATGTGCGCGGTGTGCTATATGTCATTCATCGCAGGTGGCTGCTGTGGGGCACTATCGCGGTATCGTTCGGGCTGTTGGTGCTTTTTGTCAATACGACCAAGACCGGACTTATTCCTGAAGAAGATACAGGCACGGTCATGGTCAGCATGAACACGAAACCCGGTACATCCATGGCGCAGACCGGCAAAACCCTAAAACGTATAAACAGCCGTCTTGACAGTATCGCAGAGATTGAATACAACGGTACTGTGGCAGGCTTTTCTTTCAGTGGCTCGGGACCTTCGCAGGCCATGTCTTTTCTCACTCTCACGGATTGGGACGAGCGCAAAGGGGAAGGGCAGTCGGTGAACGATGTAATAGGCCGTATTTATGCCGCCACCGCCGATATTCCCGATGCCACCGTATTCGCCATGTCGCCCCCGATGATTGCCGGATATGGGATGGGCAACGGTTTTGAACTGTACTTGCAGGACAAAAACGCCGGAGACATAACCGCCTTCAGCCAAGTGACCGACCGGTTTGTGGAAGCGTTGTCGGGCAGACCGGAGATCGGTGAGGTCTATTCATCGTTCGCGGCTGATTATCCGCAATACTGGGTGGATATAGATGCTGCCAAATGCGAACAGTCCGGTGTGTCTCCTTCCGATGTCCTGTCAACACTCTCGGGATATTTTTCGGGAGAATATGTATCGAATTTCAACCGCTTCTCAAAACTGTACCATGTCACCATGCAGGCTCCTGCCGAATATCGCATGGACACCGAATCGTTGGACGGCATGTATGTCCGTACTTCCGACGGCTCCATGTCGCCGTTGAGCCATTTTGTCCGTCTTACCAAGACCAACGGTCCGTCGGACCTGACCCGCTTCAATATGTTCAATGCCATTTCCATCAGCGGGTCGCCGGCAACAGGATACAGTTCGGGACAGGTATTGAAGGCCATAAGGGAAACTGCCGACCACGTTCTCCCGTCAGGTTACACCTACGAGTTGGGAGGGTTGTCGCGCGAAGAAAGCAATACGACGAACAATGCCGTGTGGATATTCGTGCTGTGCATGGTCTTGATATACCTCATACTGTGTGCCCTCTATGAAAGCGTGTTCATCCCGTTTGCCGTGTTGCTGTCCGTGCCTTGCGGTTTGATGGGCAGCTTCCTGTTCGCGGGACTGTTCGGGCTGGAGAACAACATCTACATGCAGACCGGACTGATTATGATTATCGGGCTGCTTGCCAAGACAGCCATTCTGCTGACCGAATATGCCGGCAAGCGGCGGTCGGAAGGCATGACCCTCGCGCAGGCGGCATACAGTGCGGCAAAGGTTCGCCTGCGCCCCATCCTGATGACCGTATTGTCTATGGTGTTCGGACTCGTTCCGCTGATGATGGCTCATGGTGTGGGTGCCAACGGCAGCCGCTCGCTCGCCACGGGCGTAATCGGAGGTATGATAGTAGGTACGCTGGCACTGCTGTTCCTCGTACCGTCACTGTTCATCACATTTCAATATATTCAAGAACGGATTAAACGTAATTAAATGAAGAAGATCATCTTATTTACCATATCAACCTTGATGCTTACCGGCTGTGGCACATACAGCCGGTATCATCGGGCTGACATTCCGACAGAGAAGCTGTACCGGAACATCCCGGCTGGCATTGATACAACAACGCTTGCATCCATGTCATGGCGGGAGATGTTTACCGACCGTAAACTTCAGTTTTTGATTGAGACAGGACTCCGGCAGAATACCGACCTCAATGTGGCACGCCTGCGAGTGGAAGCGGCAGAAGCCGCCCTGATGACAGCCAGACTGTCGTACCTCCCTTCATTGGGAATCAGTGCGGAAGGCAGTGGAAACAAATATGACGGAGCTACGGCAAAGGCGTACAATGTGGGAGCGTCCGCAAGTTGGGAGCTTGAATTATTCGGCAAACTTACGGCAGCAAAGCGTGGTGCGGTTGCCGCATTGCAAGGAAGTCGTGACTACCGGCAGGCCGTACAGACACAGCTTGTCGCTACGATAGCGGACAGTTACTATACCCTCGCCCTGCTTGATGCGCAAAAGGTGATAAATCATCGGACTTTGGAAAACTGGCAGGCTACCGTGCGCACACTTGAAGCGTTGAAAAAGGTGGGCAAGGCGAATGATGCCGGTGTGTTGCAGGCAAGGGCAAACGTGATGCAGCTGGAATCATCGCAACAGGCTATATGCAAAAGTATCTCTGAGACAGAAAACGCCTTGTCGGCGATACTTGCCATGCCGTCGCACTCGATTGAGCGGAGCGATTTGGCAGAAGCGTCTTTCCCCGATACAATCTCTGTCGGAGTTCCTTTGCTGTTATTATCCAATCGTCCTGATGTTCGTCGGGCTGAAATGGAACTGGCTCAAGCGTTCTACGCCACCAATGTAGCCCGCTCGGCCTTCTACCCCAATATCACTCTTTCGGGTACATTGGGCTGGACCAACAATGGAGGCGGGGTAATCACCAATCCCGGACAGTGGCTGTTCAATGCAATCGCTTCGCTGACACAGCCGTTATTCAACCGTGGAACAAATATCGCTAATTTGAAAATTGCTCAAACCCGTCAGGAAGAAGCCAGATTGTTATACCAACAGTCATTACTGAACGCGGGGAAAGAGGTGAATGATGCCTTAACCGCATGGCAGACGGCAAAATCGCAATTTGAAATAAACACCCATCAGGTTGAAACCTTGCGTGAAGCTGTGCGAAAGACGGAACTGTTGATGCGCCATTCCGGTACCACCTATCTGGAAATATTAACTACCCAACAGTCACTCCTTGAAGCAGAGACAAACCGGTTGCAAACCAGCTTTGACCGCATACAGAGTATTATCAAACTTTATCATGCACTGGGAGGTGGAATATAAATTAGAATCGGGTATCGAAAATACCTTTTGACATTGATTACGGAATCAGAATTGCAATGGAAGTTATTAGTGGGACATGGAAAAGTTGTATCATTTTTGAGCTAAGCGATGGGGCTAAATGTCCGAGCAAATTACACAAATTGTTTCCTGAAGCCAATGCTCGTGTTATAAATCAGCAATTAAAGAAATTGGAAATGTATGGAATCATAGAGAAGAAAATATTTGCGGAACTTCCCCCACATTCCGAATACTCGATTACTCCGATAGGTGAAACCCTTTTGCCTATCATTGAGAAACTGGAAGAGTGGGGCAATTTCTTTCGTCCCAATATGGAAAAAATATTAGGAATGTCAGCAGACAAAATGTAATTCATTCCTTTGCTTATATATTACACAGTAATAAATTGCATAAATACATGAAAACAAGATATTTCGAGAAGACATTGAAACAGGTGAACGGCAGGTGCAAAGCTCCCGTGGCAGAGAAAACTGCCGGTTGTACAGGTATGTCGGAATAACCTTATCCCAATGAATATGGAAGCAAAGCTCTGGTTCATGGTTTTGTGCGGCCTTGCAGTCCTGCTGTCGTATCTTGCCGGTTTCTGGCGACGGAAGACTGCAGCTGCTGCGTTCGCAGCAGCACGAGCAGCCGCTACCGCCAAAGAGCGCGACCGTTATTGCCGTCTGGCGGTACTGGCGGGCCATCGGGAAGCCTGCCTCATGTTCTGTTTCGCCCGTTCGGACTTTTTCGAGGACCATCAGCCGCTCAAGCCGTTCAAATCGCACGGAATAAAAGTCGCTTTCTATGGGTATTACTATCCTTCACGGTACGCCGACCTGATCGACGATGAACAGCGGGCGTTCTGCTGTTCCCTCTACCAGTTCAAAGAGGGCGAAAATCACGGTATCGAGTTTTTTAAGGCGTGCATGTCCGTCTTGAATTTGGCCGATGCCCCTTACCACATCCTGTTTATGCCGTGCAGCGACGAGTTCAAGTATGCCCGGCGATTCAAACGGCTCGACTGGTACATCACAACCCACCGGCCGGACCTAAGTTCGGGCTTATATGATGTCGATGTGTTCGAGTCACGCGACAGCTTGCACGAGGCGAAAGGCGGCGAAAACCGTATCCTCGAAAGGAACTACCGTATCACGGGGAATATCGAAGGGAAACAGATTATCATCGTGGACGACGTGCTGACAAGCGGACAGAGTATGGCCGACTACAAGGAGGAGATAGAAAGGTGCGGCGGCAAGGTGGTGGCGGCCATCTTCTATGGAAAAACCGTTACCCGGCCGCCTCTGCTTCTGATAAAGGCGCACGTGTGGGGTGGCTGCATCGTGAACAAAATCAAGGAACTGACGAAATGAAAGAATGACTATTGTTGAAATTCGTTTGAACATCATCGGGAAAAAGCCTTATCCTTTTTATCAAGGGGTGGTAGAAAGGGGACTTGAACACTTGGAAACGGTTTTGGAACATTGGAAAAAGAATATATGACATGGAAATAAAACTTATTACTTCTAACAAGAAACAATTCTTGGATTTGCTGTTGTTGGCAGATGAACAAGAAAGCATGATAGACAAATATCTGGAACGAGGTGAGATGTTTGCCCTCTATGATGACGGTCTGAAGGCTATCTCTGTAGTGACGTGTGAAGGAGAGGGTATTTACGAAATAAAAAACATAGCCGTTTGTCCCTCCTCCCAACGCAAAGGATACGGAAAACGGCTGGTTGATTATCTCTTTGGATACTATCAGGGCAGATGTTCCGTCATGCTTGTCGGTACGGGAGATACGCCATCTACACTCTCTTTCTACGAACATTGCGGCTTTCGTATCTCACACCGACTGAAAAATTTCTTCACGGATAATTACGATCATCCGATTTATGAGGATGGAAAGCTGCTTACCGACATGGTGTACTTGCGGAAAGATTTCTCTTAATTCATATTTTGAATGGAATCTCATTTTTCACATCATTTATTATAAGTGATTTGTGATTATTGAATTATATCTCTATTTTTGGAAACGTAATTTTAATTTTCCCGAAAAACCAAGAATAATAGGGACAAGTATTTTTAGTCATTACATTAAAACATTATAATTTATGAAGAAAATCGTATTGACTTGTGTCCTCGTTTTTTCAGCCTGCTGTGTGACCCTGTTTGCACAAAAGGACAAAAAAGAAAAGGAAACAGTGAAAATAGAATGTTGTTGCGAGGACTGTACCTGCCGCAAGTGTAAATGCGATACGGACTGCTCGGAATGCAGAGGTTGTCGCAAGAATGAAGAATGCAGAAGTTGCGTAGATTGTGATCATGAAGGTCGTTGCTGCGATTATCATCGTCATCACAAGAAACACAGAAGAGGCGGATGTTGCGGAGGATGTTAAACAATCGCTGCCCCAAATTATAAAAAGTGAGGTTGTTCACTTCAAACCGGCACAACCTCACTTTTTATGCGCAAAGAGGCGATGTCTCCGTATGCGGTCATTCCAACCAATGGAATCTTGAACAAAGCCTCCCAAATTTTCAACTGGCAATCCGTTTCTTTCAAATGCCGTTTTATCTCTCCGGTCCTGCATGAAAATAAACAGGGCGTTCTGCCGTATGCCATCGCATTTTGTGTAGAACCGGGTGTGCTCAATCTCCAAGAGACTTTCTTAAAAACAAGTTTCATTACTTGTTTCCTTTTCTCACCCTATATCCTGTCCACAGACACCATACGCATCCTCCTCCCACGAGGAAGACAAACACGTAAGTAGCCACGCTGCCTATGAACACCCGTCCGCTGTGTACTTCCAAAGCGAAGTTCCAAAGCGACATGGGTTGTGTGGAGAGTTCGCCGGGCTGGGCAAGTGCATCCGTTCCCTCGTAATATTCCACCACGCATTCCTTTCCCTTGAAATCCGCACTGTAACCCGAAACGGCAAACTTGCCGAAAGGAGGACCGGCTGTATCTTCGGCTTCTTCTCCCGTGAAGTAGTCCGTTACCCAGCCCTGCTGTCTGTCCCAAACGAACAGGCCGCTGAACGAACCGGCCAGCCAGTTCCCCTGCTTATCCTTTTGCCAGACATTCAGCCCCATGACACTGACCGGGGGAGCTTCCTCCACCTTCACGGGAACGGCATCCGGTGAAGCCAGCGAATAAAAACCTTCGGAAGTGGAGAGCAGCCAGTCACCGCACATATCGTCATAGCGCACCATGCGCAGCTTGTCGTGCCAAGGATTAGGGCTGTCTAAGGATGTGCCGGGCAGAGCGGGTGTCTTAGTCAGAGCCAACGGTATCATGACGGGTGGACGGAGACACCAGCCCGTAACGGCCACCAAGAGGGTCAGTATGATAGTGGTGCGTCCCAGCTTGTCGTGCCACAGCAGGGAGAGGCGTGTCCATCGGGCTTCGCCTTCCGTGTGCCGCCCGTGGCGGTGGCGGCGGCGCATGTCCTTGGGCAGCAGCCAGTAGGCAAGCCCCGTGAGGCACAGGAGAACCAGCACAACAGCCACCGCATCCACAACCAGCTTGCCTGCCGTGCCGAACAACTCCCCGCTATGCAACATCCACACCGTGCGGAAAAGCGTCACCTTCGGCTCGTAACCGTCGGGAACTTTCACCTGTATTTTCCGAAATCCGGCGTGAGAAGACGTGGAGAGATAGAGGTACGAACGTCCGGCAACTACCAGCGTGTCGCCCCGGACGGTGATGTCCGAAAGACGTTCTCCCTCGTCCAAAGGCAGGGGGATTTCTATCCAAGCCGTTCCGTCGTGGCGGTACAGGCCGAACTGGCCGGCGGCATACAGCGTACCGTCGGGTGTTTGCACTATGCCTTTCATGCTACGGTAGTCCGCCCCTTGGGAAAGTCCTTCGTTGAAGTCCGCAAAAGCCGAGGCGGCAGTGTCCGTGCGCCATACCCCGGCTGCACCATAGGCCAGTATATGAGCCACGGAATCCTTGTCCGTATAGCGCAGCGTTCCCCTCAGCAGCCCGCCGTTCCATGCTTCGAAACGATAACCCGCAGGCAGCCACTTCCGGCTGACGTTGATGTCGGCCACCGCTTCACGATGATTCAGCACAATACCGCTCCAACAGAACATGAGCATGAAGAAGCAGAACAGCAACCCGAACCATTTATGATGTTTCCTCCAAGTTATCCGTTTCATGATTTATCTTTTATTGTCGTTTTACATCCGCAGTTTTCTTTCGTCTGTCACAAGCGAGATAAAGCCCGGTTACTGCAAACGAAACCAGAATCAACGCGATTTCCTGCACATGTCCTTGTGGATTTGCCCATAGCCCGTTCAGCAGGTGAATCCGGTCGAAGACCTCTACCGCGATCCAGAAGATAATTACGGTGGCGAAACCGAAACGCAGGCTCATGCCCCACGAAGCATAACGCAACAGCTTGGCGAACATGAACAGCGAACCGATGAAGCCCAGCATCCCGACAAGCAATGTCACCGGATGATGGTCGCCAAAAAAACGCTCATCGTAGCAGAACATCAGCACCAAGTAGCACGTCCACAGCATGGTAATGACTTCCATAAAAGCGACAATGCTGGTATGGCGTGTCATGGGGCGTGCGGCGATTTCCTTCTTGTGCTTGCCGAAGAACAAGCGCTGCCACCAGTTCAGGAAATTGCAGCCGTTGGCAGTGCAGAACAGGTACAGCATCATCGTCATGGCCCAGAACCCGAATGTGGACGGAAGTATCAGGTATTCCGGCCGGCTGACAATCTCGCCCGTTACCGGGTCGAGCTGCGCCTGCGTGCCGAAACGGTTGGCATAGTACATAAACAGGAAGTCGATGGCGCCCATCCAGTAAAACATACCGCCGAACAAACCCAACAGCGCTTGTTTGACGTCGCCTTTTATGAATACACCGATAATGACCATCAGCAAACCGAACAGCCCCATTCCCATACCGGCATAGAACTGTTCCACCCCCGCCGTACCGTCTTTCAGCGCACGTGCCAGGATGTGTGTCAGCGGCATGGCAACCAATGTCACAGCGATGGAGACAAACGCTTTAAGCCAGTGCCTTTTTCTCTCTTTTGTTGCTGCCATATCCGGTTTTCTTTATTGGGAAACGGCATTCTTTTTCTTCGCACCCATATACCACAGGTAAACAGCCAGTACAAGGAACGCTGCCAGTATGATAATCATTTCCGTCTTATGCCCCATAGGGTCTACCCATATCTCGCTCAACAAATCCATACGGCCAAGGATCTCAATCGGTGTCCAGAACACGATAACGGTAGCGATTGCCATACGGATGTTGGCCCCCCACGCAGAAAGGCGCAACTGTTTGGCGAAGATAAAGAACGAGCCGATAAAGCATCCGACCCCCACCAACAGTGTCACCGGATGATTCTCGCCCAGGAATACATCATCGTAGCAGAACATCAGCAACAGGTAGGAAGTCCACAGCAACATCATCAGTTCCATGAATGTGACGATACTCGTGTGGCGCGTCATGGGGCGGGCGGCGATGTCGTTCTTCTTACCACGGAAGAGCAACCGTTGCCACCAGTTGATGAAGTTGCATCCGTTCTTTGTACTGAACAGGTACATTACCATAATCATCATCCAAAAACCGAACGAGGCGGGCAGTATGAGATATTCGGGACGGGTTACGATTTCACCCGTCACAGGGTCGAGTTCCGGCTGCGTGCCGAAACGGTTGGCAAAATACATGAAGAGAAATTCCACCCAGCCTGTCCAGAAGAGCAGACCGCCGAAGAATCCCCAGAGTGTTTGGCGCGTATCTCCTTTGGCGAATACGCCGACAATCACCATCGCCATACCTACCGCGCCCATGACAAAGGCCGAATAGTGCAGAACGGTCTCGCTCATCAGATGCTCCATGATAATCATCAGCCCGTGCCCCAAAGGCATGGTAAACAATACCATGAGGAAAGAAGCGATGGCTTTCCACCAATAGCGCCGTTTGGCGGCAGGAGGTGTTACATTTGTTGTTTCAGTGGTCGTTACGTTAGTCTTTTCCATATTCCATTAATTTACGTTTGATACGTTTCTTGTAGAATACTATAATAATTGCCGCAGCAACCAGCATGGCGGCGTGCAGCGTAATTGTAAACTCCCAAGTGGGAGCATTGGGGCTGTCCCCGTACTTGTCTGCCATGACGAAGTGGGCGACCGTTATCGCCGTCAGGAAGACGATAACTGTCGGCCATTTCACCCACCGCCGGTTGCAGAAGCGCATAAAGCGCACGAATTGTCCCATCATACTTTCCGTCATTTCAATTCGTCGCAATAGTAACTGATTCTCCCGCCTTCATCACCGATTTCCACGTTGGCATCGTACCAACTGATAATCTGTATCTTGAAGTACCTCTCTCCGTCGGCGGTACGCACCACATACGTGTGGAACGAAGGGGTGTATGTGGGGGGAGGCCCGGAGAAGCTCATGGCCTGCGACAGCAGCGGGTTGGCATTGGTCTCGGTCGTGGCAGGACCGTTGTTGGGGTCGAACCACGGGTTGGCATCGAAGTCCAGATTGTTTTCCACAAGGTAATGGTTCCAGTCGTTCTGCGACATGGTGACGCGCACGTCGTCCGTGTCAACGACCCATTCCAAGTCGGAAGGCAGTTGTGAAACGCTCGTCCAGTCATCGTAACCGCCATAGCCCAAGTCGGCGGCACCGCCCTGACCGATGCCGCTCGTACCCGAATTGGTACGCATGGTATAGCCGCAGAAAGCCAGATCCCAGTCCGTGCGGTTGATTTGTTCGCCTTCCTTGATGTCCTTGTTCACGGTGTAAGTGTTGAATGACTCTCCCGTGCGGAGGTTGAAGTATATCCAGTCGTTCGTCACCCCTGTGGAATAGCCCGACTTGCGGGGCAGCGTCTTGCCCGTAAAGGGCTGTATGTCGTCATAGTCCACGCAGGAGAACATCGTGAGACAGCCCAGCAGGAGGCTTACCGTTTTGAATAATCCCATACGTTTCATTGTCGTATATTTAATCATTTCTTTTTCCTTAAAGAGTTAATCACATCGTCCAGCATAAATTCCAACTGCACCCATCCGCGTGTTCCCGGCGTGGCGGGCACGTTGAACATCGTGATGCCCGAACCGAGGGTTTTCGGCACGTAGTTGAAGATGTTGTCCACACCGAGCGTCAGTTTTACCTTATTGTAGAAGGTCTGCGACACCGACAGGTTGCACAGCACGTATTGCGGCAGGTCGCAACGGAAGTAGGCGTCATAGCTCTTGTTGTCCTCTTCCACGAACACGCGGTCCTGCACGTCGAACTTCTTGCGTCCCATGTACGAGGCGCTGAACACGGCGTTCAACCGGTAGTTCTTCTTCGTGAACTTGTAGTCCAGACTGGCCGTGGCGGCATGGGGAGAGGTGGTGTTCACCTGTATGCCCTCGTTCTTGCTCACGTTCACGAAGCTGTACGTCCCGTTCAGCGTCAGGCAGTCCAGCACGTGCCAGCGCAGCAAGGCTTCCAGCCCCAGAAGGCGTTGCTTGCTCAAATTGGTGTACTCGAAGTTGTACTGCATGTCGTAGATGCGCCATACGCCCTCGATTTTATCACGGAAATAGTTGCCGTAGGCCGTACCGGACAGGAACAGGCGGTCGTTGCTGTACTCGGCTCCCAGCGAGAAATAATTGTTCTTTTCCGGTTGCATGTTCTCGTTTCCGCGGATCATGAACATGCCCAAATGGTCCCAGTTGAAGAAGAGTTCCTTGATACTCGGAGAACGGTATCCCATCGAATAGTTGGCGCGGATGCTCCACCGTTCGTTGGGCGAATACTTGGCGGCAATCTTGGGCATCCCCATGAAACCGAACGCCTTCGAGAAGTTGGTACGCAGTCCGGCAGATACCATCCACTTGGGGTTGATGGTCCACTCGTCCTGCAAGAAATACTCCGTTTCTTTCAAGGCGCGGGTTTTCAGATCGTGGTTGGCATTGCCGGAGAAACGGTCGGAGGTCAGTTCGTCCGACGTATGTTCCACACCGAAGATCAGGCTGTGCCCGTCGAAGTAGTTGCTCGTGATGGTCAGGCGCGGCTGCCAGATGCTACTCTCGTAGTCCTTGTTGCGCGTGTCGATGCGCTCGTGCCGCTTGAAGCGGTCGTAAAAGTCGGCATGAAGGCTACCCGTAACGCTGAACCAGTCCTTCACGTGGTAGGTCAGCTTGGCTCCCGCCGTCCAGTCACGCGCCTGGCTGAAAGTCATGTCCTGTATCAGGTCATACGTGTTCATGAAGAAGGTGCTCCCGTAAACCAAGACCGAGAGGTCATCGGTCGGGTCGTAATACAGTTTTTGGGAAACCGTGATATGCTCCTTGCCCTCGATGCCCATCGGCGGACGTGAGGACGAGTTGACCACGGTGATGTCGTGCGGAAGGAAGGGATTGGCCTCTTGCGTGTAGACCTTCTTGTCATTCTCCGCCTGATACATGTAGAACGCATCCGAGGAACTGTACCATGCGTCGGTCTGCGAGGTTACTTTCCCCGCCTTGAATCCGGCAGATACCCAGCCTTGCAGGTTGGGGCGGTCGGCATTCTTCTCGAACATATACAAAAAATCCTTCGGTTGCGGATTCTTGTAATTGCGCTCGTTCATCTGTCCGTAGCGCACACCTGCGTCGATGGAAAGCGGTTTGGTCGTTTTCTTCGTGATAAGGTTGATTACCGCACCGGCGGCACGCGAGCCGTACAGCGTACTGCTGGCTCCTTTTACAATCTCGATACGGTCGATGGCGTGCAGGTTGAAACGCTCGTAGTCGAGATTCCCGGCCATGTCGCCCGTCATGCGCTCGCCGTCCATCAGGAACAGCACGTGGCGGGCGTCGAGCCCCTGCATGGAGATTTCGTTTCCGAAGCCCACCTTCTGGATATTCAGACCGGGAGTTTCCTGCTGCAATGCCTGTTGCAGGTTGCTGTATCCGGCTTCGACCAACTGCTTGCCGCCCAAGACTTGCGTCGTAACGGGCGACATCTTGATGGGTCGCGCTGTACGCGAACCGGTGACGACTACCTCGTTCAGTCCCAAATGATCCTCTTCCAGATAGACGGTCTTCTCGGTTTCGGTCGCTTCTATCTTTCCTGTTGCCGGAACAAAACCGACATAGGATATTTTGTAATAATACGTTTTCTTGGAGGGGATTTTCAGTTCCGCCAGCCCGTCCACATTCGTGACGCTCCCCTGCAGGTTTTGCAACGCTTCGTTATCGGCATAGACCACAGTGGCCGCGATGACCGGCTGTTCCGTCCCTTTCTCCAGAACTTTGAGCTTTACTTTACGTTGTGCCTGGGCATTCATACATGCCAGTAAGACACAAAATAAGATGGCTGTTATTCTTTTCATCTGTCTATCATCAAAACATGTTATTCTACACAAAAAAGAGGGAAAGCCGTGTGTCTTACGGTCTTTCCTTCTTTCCTGCAATCGAAAGGTCAAGCCTTGCCCTGTTCTTTCTTGGCTTCTTCCAAGTCTTTTTCGTACTGGGCAAATTCTTCTTCAAAGCGGTCGATACGGCTCTTGTCGATTTCTTGCAGGAAGGTTTCGGTGCGCACGTTCATCATGTTGTAGTCCACGATGAACTCCACTTGCTTGGTGTCCACGTTCAGGAAACCATCTACACGGGCGCCGCTCCCTTCCTGGTTGTCCGCAGCGTCATCGCCGCTCGTGGTGACATTTCCGTCCGTTCCCACGAACTTCACCCAACCGCTGCCGGGGTATTCATCCTTTTCCCAACTGTTGAGTTGCATAAACTTCGTTGCACAGCGGAAGGTGATGGCGAAGGGCATGGCGCCCACGGTGAAGTCGCTCAGGTCGAGCACCATCGTGCCGTCTTCCCGCCAAGAAAAGTTGAATTTGGTGGGGCAACCGCTTTCCAACAGCGTCTTGTCCACACCGCTCATTGTAGCACGGGTTGAGAGCACGAGGTCTCCTACAAGGATTTCCTTCGCCTTATCAATATATTCCTGTGCAGGTGGCTCATTGGTAAGTGAATCGTCACTTTCACACGAACTTAATCCGATTACTGTTGCCATAAGAAGGCTGAATAAAAAGTATAACTTTTTCATTTTGCTTATATAATTTACTTGTTTTGTAATCCATAATTGTTTCCTGTTCATTACCCTTGCCTGCGTGTATTCCGCAAAGGGTATGTAAAGTCATGGTTTTTACATGATTAAAGGCAGGCTTTTTCCGATGGCAAAGTCTGTCTTT
Source organism: Bacteroides sp. AM41-16 (assembly GCF_003603495.1). Classification (NCBI taxonomy): domain Bacteria; kingdom Pseudomonadati; phylum Bacteroidota; class Bacteroidia; order Bacteroidales; family Bacteroidaceae; genus Bacteroides; species Bacteroides sp. AM41-16. The sequence goes on from NZ_QTNE01000021.1 coordinate 69,598, forward strand.
GATGTGTACCGCATGTAGGCTTCAGAAGCGGTTCAGGCGGTTTGGATAATTTTGTTTCCTCGCCGTCGGTTGCATACCGGAAGTGTTTTTAGCGGCATAGCAGCCTTGCTGACAGGATAATGGTGTCTTCCCCATTGGGTGAGGTGAATATATTGTGATAATTTTTTCTTAGTAACACACAAAAAAAGAGCTAAGAGAAAGCCGTTTGACAGCTTTCTCCTTACTCTTTCTGAATTTAATTTCGTTGCTTGACAAAATAATGACGAATTATTTTGTTCCAACAAAGTGTACGGATGCAGGGAAATCTGCACCTAAGAACTTACCGGATACTGCCAGAGTAAACTCGATAGTGTTGCCTGTAACTTTGGCATCAGTCAAAGAATCTAACTTCAATGTTACTAAATCCATGCCTAAAATGGTCAAAGTTCCTGCTTTATCACCTTTGAAAGCTGTAATTTCACCGGTTTCTTCATCTACTTCTACTTCCAACTCGATAGTGATATTCCCCGGCATACTTCCGATCTGCGGAAAATCGCAACTCAAAATACCATTTTCAAGAGTATAAGATGCAGCACGTGGCTCATAATCTTCTCCTCTCATTTTGATTTGATCCATTGTACCGTTATAAGTACCTTCGTAATCGCTGATTGCCAATACGGTACTTACACCATCTACATCCATCACTGTGGCAGCGTCAGCAGACTGTGCCATTCCGAAACTTGCTGCAACAAGGGCAGCTCCTAAGAAAAATTTTCGCATCGTTTTTATAATTAAAGTTTAATAAAAAAATAATTACACTTTATTTTTGTTTGTTCAATAAAGTCCTCCAACGGCATCCTTTGTTTTTATCATACGATAAAGAAGAAGTATAACCTAACCTTCTGACCGTATCGTCTGGGTCAATGTCTGTATAATTTGCTTTCAGGAATGCTTGGGTTGATTCTCTATAGAAAGTGTTCTCTGAACAAGCGAAATAAGTACCGGCATATCCATCTTCACTATAGAAAATGGTCAGTTCCGGATAAACCAGATTAAAGTCTTTATTCAAATCACCTATACTGAGTTCTGCTACCATCTTGACATTCGACATGTCAAATGTTTCCAATGCGTCCAAGCATTCAATATCAATTCTGTAGGCTTTCAATTCATTTTTTTCGGGCAATTTGATTTCTTTCAGTATAGGACATCCCAGAACCATCAGACTACTGCCATACGTACCATTGCCTTCCGTTTCTTTATCTCCTTGACCCCAAATAGTGGAATAACTCAAATCTAACTTCTGCAATGCCGGGTTATTTTGGACCCAAGCACTTCGCAAATCTGTAGCATTGGATAAGTCGATATCTTCCACTTCTATATTTTGCAGGATGACTTGGGTTATGAATTTCCCTACTTTTATATTGGGCATAGAAGCTATACTTTCTTCTCCGGCAGAATAAAGGCTGATTTTAGCACCTTCCCAATAAGGATTCTCCACCAGAAACTGAATACCCTCAAAGTTGGTAACATTATCAGCAGGAGCAACAAGCAGTTCCTTTGTTTTCTGGTCGAGTCCCAAATGTTTGCTAAGGTCTATTTGGTCGCCGTTAAACAGATCGGCAAAATTTGTCTGCAAATAAGTGAGCAGGTTTGCGTCGGGCACGTCGCGCAGGGTGGTATAAGTTTGCAGATTGCCGTCGACATCAGTCATCTTCATATCAATGGTGCCGGCGGTGATGGCTTCCTTGTTTTGGCGGTAGAAACGCACGAGATCTTCGATATTCTCTTTAGCGGTTTCCGGAAGGTAAAGTTTGGTAATTTCGTGCAGGTTAGTCACAGTTTCATCACCGTTTTCTTCCACTACGACACTCACAAGATTATCATAGTCGTAGATTTCATTACCCGTCAGGTCTATTCCGGTGATTTGTTCCGGCAATTTGGCAAAGTCGAACGCCGGGCCGTAACCATTGTCCGACAGATCCACATCAGTCAAGTTAGGGAACATGGAAAGTTCTGCCAGTGCGTCTGTGGAAATCTGCGTTCCGGAGAGGTCAAGCGTCGTCGTATTGTTAGCCAAATCATCAAGCAACAGATTGCCGTCCTCGTTGAATGTGTAGCCTCTTTGAACAAGAATGGTTTTCAATTCGGTATTCTGCACGGCACCCGTGCTGTATGAGAGGGTGTTGTCGTCATCGCTGCACGATGCCCCTATCAGCAGCATTGCGAATGCCATCAAACCGACATGCAAATTGTTTCTTTTCATCTTTCTGTGATTTTATTATTTCGTTATTATTATTTCGGGGTGCAAAATTATAACGAGTTTACTCAGAGCACAATACCTAAAAATTGGTATATAATTAGAAGCAAATCACCACTCATTAACTAAAAAAATATAAACTTCGCTCCTGCTTTATAATTGTTTGTTAAAACGGTACTTGAAGGAGAGCATGAACCAACTACCTATCTGCTGCGTGTGTCTCTCCGACAATCCGGAGGAAGAGACGCTGCGGGTAAAGTTCTTTTTCTGGCTAAGGATGTCCGCCCAGTAGAATGACAGTTCCGCCTTCTTCTGTTTGAGGAAACGCCAAGAAAGGGAGGCGTTCCACACTACCTGGTCATCTTCGCCGGGGGTGATGTTCGTCCCGTTGCGGAAAGAATAATCGACATCGCTCCGCAACTGAATGCCGCCGGGCAGGTCGGCGTAGGCGTTCACCCCCAAGCGGTAGTCGCGGGTGTAATCGCCGGTTTCGCGCAAAAGGTTGGTGGAGTGGCGGAAACGCCAGTCACCCGTCAGGTCGAAACCTCCCCATTGGGGCTGGTAGCCAAAACGCAGGTTGGCATTCAGTGTCGTGTTGTGGGTCGTACTGCGCTCCGGCATCTCCTGCTGTCCCTCGTTGATAAGGCTTACGTTCTGGCTGAACGAAGCGCCGGTACGTGCGGTAACGGAAAATCGGCGTTTGATGCGCTTCTGGTATCGCACGGTGGCTCTTGCGTTCCAATTCCCGTTCACATTCACGGGATAGCTTTCTATACCGCCTGTTTGGGTATTGTACGTCACAGCCCGTGTCACACTGTTCACCGTGTTCGCCCAAGTCATGTCTCCGTTCAAACCTATCTTCGTGTCTCGTGCTTCTAAGCGCACCCTTTGGTTGTACGAAGGGCGCAGGCTGGGATTTCCCCGTGTAATGTTCAGCGGATCGCTGTTGTCGGTCAGTGTCAGCAGTTCGGTCAGTCCCGGCTGTTTCGTGTCTCCCTCGTAACTTAGTTGCACCCGTGTTTTCTTTTTGTGCCACAAGACGGTAACAGCCGGGTAGTAGTTCACGGAGGTTCTCAGCGTGTCGGCTTGCATCCGCCCGGTCTTCTGGTCGAGACTCTGCCGTTCGGGAACGACGGACAGGCCAGCGTTGATTTCCCAAGTTCTGTCCGTATAGTTAAGGTGGAGGGCCACTTCATGCGCTGTCGTGTGGCTTCGGCTTCTGTTGCTCAGGCTGTCGGTATAGGCTGCCTCGTAGCCTTCCGGCAGGGTGTACAAGGGTTCATCGTCCGTACCGTCGAAAAAGCGGGACAGGTCGTAGGTATTGCGGTCGTTGTTTTGGTTTTCCCGTCTGAATTTATACGAAAGTTGTGCCCGCAGGCTCTTGTGTAGTGGCTGTGTCAGTATCAGTCCCAAGCTGAATTTGCGGTTTCTGTTTGGGCTGTCATAATATTGATTACGGTAGAGGACGGAATCGTTACCCCACTCATCCTGCAATTGGTAATAGGTGGTGGAGGACACGGAAAACGCCTCGTTCTTTCCTCTCCCCTCCGAGTATTGCATGGTTAGCCCCAAACTGCTGCCTTTCTCGTTCAGCCGTCGGGTGAGGTCGGCGTTCAGGAAATACTGCCGGTTGGCGCTTGTTGAACGGGAGTTCATGCGGATGCCATTCACCCGGATATCGTTTTCCGTTTGGCCGTTTTCTTCCCCATTGAACGGTGCTGTGATATCCAATTCTGGATTTTCATTGTAGGTCGCCTGCCGGCTGTCACTCCCGTTTGTCCCTTTCATCGCACTAAAGCTGCCTGAAAGGTTCAGCAAGGTCATCTTATCGATATTCCATTTCATGCTTAGCATGGTGCTTGCCATGCGGTTGGTGTTGTGGCGGTCGCTGGTCGCATAGCGGTAGCGGTTCCCCGTTTTCAGGTATTGCTCGTAGTAAGATGTCCCCTCGTTCCCATTGATAGCATTGCTGTACATGACATTCCCGTTAAGGTGTATCTTCTTTCCGAACTTTTTCAGGAAGTTCACCGCTACATTGTCTTGGCGGTTGTCTTTGTTTGCGGATGTCATGTTGCGGTTGCCGCTTTTGGCGATTACCGACAGGTTTTCCCCGCCGGTTTTGAAGAAATTGCTGATTAGTTCCGCTTCTTTTTTCTTGTTGTTACCCTTGCCTGCGGCTACGGAAGTCATCAGTGTACCGTTGAACTCCTTCTTGGTTTGCAGGTCGAGCACATAGTTTTCTTCCCCTGTTTTTATCCCCATGAATTTCTCCATTTCGCTACGCTTGTCATACACTTTTATCCTGCTTACCAAATCGGCGGGCAGATTTTCCAAAGCCAGCGCATGGTTTCCTGCAAAGAACGCTTCCCCGTTAACATTGATTTCCGCAATGGGAAGCCCATTATAAACCAAGGTTTTGTTTTGCCTGTCATATTCCAAGCCCGGTATCTTTTTTACCAGCTCTTCCAAGTTCGAGCCTTCGGGAATCCGGTAGGCATCGGCATTGATGACGGTAGTGTCGCCCACCAGTTCCACCTCCTTTATGGGAGCCGTGACCACCACTTCGGACAGTTCAAGACCTTCTGTCAAGACAATGTTTCCGACATGGATTTTCGTCTTGCCTGTATTTAATGCACGAAACTCCGGCTTCATACCTATATAAGAAACTTTCAGCAGGTAAGGCGATTCTTTCTTTGCATGGAAGCTAAGACGGAAATTCCCGCCGGCATCACTCATCACCCCTTTTACAAGGGTGGAATCCCCGGCTTCGAGTACCAAGATATTGGTATAGGGCAACACCTCTTGTCCTTCTCCATTGTTGGAAACGACAAGGGTCTTTCCGGTCACATCCACCCTCTGTTGGGCAAATAGAGTTATCGGAAACAGGAACATAAGTATCAGTCCGAGAACAGATATACGCACAATTACCCGTTATTTTTTTATAGTTTTTAAAAGAAATGAAAAACGGGTACAAAATTACAAGCTTTTACCAGCCGTGCCAATACCAAACAATCGGTATATATAATAACTCATTACTTTAACCTTCAACATATAAAAAATGGTCGGAACGATACAGAGTACAAGAAAACCTGCCGTACAACCGGGTCTTTTCCAGAGCATGGCGTCATGTATGAACCGGACATTTGTCGTGCAAATGAAAGCCTTCCAAAGAAACAAACCCCAGTCCACAATAAAAACAAATCCGGCAACCGTTCTTTTATAGAACCGGCTGCCGGACGAGCCAAATTGCGGAAACTGTTACCGTTTCCCTTCCAGAATCAGAATCGGCCGACCCGCAAAGCATTCACGAAAGCGCTGGCCTCTTCTCCCGTATAATGGAGTACGGAAGATGCCGGTTCGTAAGCGTAAGGAACATACTTCAGCAACTGGACGGCAGCGAAGTTACCGTCCTGCGAAACCATGTAGTCCATCCGCACACCGCCGTCCTTCTTCGGCAGTACCTCTGCCTTGCCGTCAAAAGTCTTCTCCTCCAGCAACCGCCCCAATACAGAGAGGTCGCCCGCATCGAAGAAACAAGAACCTTTTTTCACCAAACTGCCGGTCGGAACGTATATCAGACTCCTTTTTCTTATCATCAGGCGAATACCTCCGGCCACCAGAAAGGCGATTCCGCCGACCAGCAGGACAGGACCTGACGCGGAAGAGGAATCTTCCACTTTCGACGAGAAAAACAGAAGGCACAGTCCCACCGCACAAAAAAGGAGGGAAAGAATAAGAGCCGAAATATTGGTAATCTTCTTTATATCGGGATGCGCTGCGGAAAACAGGGTTTCGGCAGCAGAAATGTTTTGATTCATACGGATTGAAAATTTTATTTTTGCTGATTGTTCAATAATAAGATATACTCACGACGAACAGCCACACCCCGCTTTTCAGCCAAGTGTAACCGTCAGTATAAACGATAAAAAAACAAACCGCTAAATCAGAATCCGTCTCATCCCGAAGATATAATGCTCGCAGGCATTATCCCAGTTCGGGCTACGGGAAGAGTCATGCACGAGGGTACAACAATAGGTCAGGTTGTTCATGCGGCAAATGAGATACCGCTGTAAAATTCGGAGAAAATGGGCCGTTTCCACAGATATGTACCGAAGATGCATCCCCTTTACCGATGCGCCGGCACGGCAAGCCACATCGGGGATTTCCCCGATTATGCCTGTTATGTCGCTGTCCTTTTTTTGCCGGATAGAGTCTCTGTCATGGAATTGCTGAAAAGAGGCGTTGTCCGTATTTCGGACACAACATTCCTGCGCAGCCGCCACACCGGCCGCCGGAACATGCAGCGCCCCGGAATTGCATACCAAGGCCAGCAGCACCAACGATAGAACAGCAACGAATCCTTTCATACCTTAATTTTGCCTTGCAAAGGTAAGCATAAAGGCATTTTTTTACCATTCCCGTGAAATGATTAACAAAAATAAACGGAATCATCTGTGTTTTCCACCCGCAGGACTTAATGCGGGGGCCTCTCTGGATTCGGCCAGTGCCGCCACGCACTCTTCGCGTATGGACTTGATGTAATCCAGTACCATTAACGGATCGACACTTTTTCCATCGAGCTTGCAGGAAATATGCAGGTGTTCGCCGGTGCTGCGTCCTGTAGAACCGGTAATACCGACGACATCCCTCGGCCCGATAGCAGCCCCTTTCCGGGTAAGGATACGCGACAGGTGGCAATAGCTGACCGTGTAGTCTCCATGCCGTAAGGTCACATACTTGCCGGAGGATTTGTCCTGCCCGACTTTCACTACCACTCCCGCCATCATGGCCATCACCTCGTCGCCCCGTGCGTGGAGGTCGATTCCGTTGTGAAACTTCTTTTTTCCGGTAAAAGGATCTTTCCGATACCCATAAAGCGAGTTGATTTTCATCCGGTGCAGCGGATAGCTTACGCTAAGGTAACGCTCTATCCATACGTGTTTGCAGGTGTCGGCGGGCAATGCCGGGGCGGCGTCTCCTGCCGACGGTAAGGAGTCTTGGACGGAAAGCATGTTTCCGGGCAAGGTCGCCACATTATCCCTACCGGCAGAAACGACTTCAACCCTGTATCGGGACGGCACGGTCGAGACCGTATTGAATTGTGCTTGAACGGGGCCTGCGATACTTGCAGCACCCGCCATCAAAACCAGTAGTTTCTTTCTCATGCGGCAAATATAACCAGCCCTGCCCAAGATGTCCCGTTTCCACGGCCTTTTTCGACCAAAGTACAACAAAAAAAGCATTCAGAGTATGAATTTATGCGCAAAATCATACTCTGAACATAAAAATAAACTCTCTTAATACACTAATATTATTCTATTATATACAAGGGAATGAAAAGAATCTATCTTTGCAAAGTGTAATTCAAAATACAAAATTAAATATGAATGTAGTACGATTTGAACTAATTGAATTGCCCTATCCGACACTGGCCCGATTCGGGCTTACACAGGAGATGATCGAGGACTTGCCGATGCGTGTCCTCGATGAGATTTGCGACGGCAGACACTCTCCCGTGCTTCCGGTCCGTGTCCGTGACGAGAAGGGAGAACTAATCGAAAGCCGCAGCCGCTTCGCCCTTGTCCGTAGAGATGACGGTCTGTCGGACGTGGTATTTTATCCCGTCCTGGAATCCTCGCCACTGGAACGCTACGACGAGGCGCAACAGAAACAACTGCTCGCAGGCAAGGCGATTCTTGCCGATGTGGAGACGGCAGACGGACGGCACAGCAAGGCATTCGTGCAGATAGACGAGGAAACGAAGCAGGTGATGTATATCCCCACGCCGATTATCGGGCGCAACCTGCAAGTGCTGGCCGACATAATGCACCTCGGTACAATGGAGGTAAACAGTATGCAGAACGGCGAACCGCTGACACTGGTCGTGGACGATGAACCCGTCACGGTGGGCATCGACCTGCATGACAAGACCGGCATCCGCTTCTGTTCGGGCGACAGCCAGAAATGGAAAGAACAGCCCAAACGCGAGTGGGACAAGTACACTTTCGGCGTGTACGGCTGCTGGGTGATGGACGATGACGGCAACCTCGACTATGTTCCCGAAGAGGAATATACCGAAGAACTGTGGAACGAACAGAAGAAAAGCGCCGAGCGTAACCGTGCGGCGGGAGTTCACAAATAATATCTTAACATCCAGCGAATATGGCAGAACACCAATATTATTCCGAAGAGGTACTTATCGAGAAGATGGAGCGCGGCGAATACGGCTGGCTCGACTATGTGAATCATTTCTCGCCCGAATGGCAGGAGGAATATGCCCGCTATTGCAAGGAGCACAGCCTTATGGCGGGCAACGAATCCGCCGCCGAGTTCGTCCACTACAAGGACGAGCAACTGGAGGCGGCGATGGAGAACGGAGATGCATAACGGAAACCCTTTTTAACAACGGATTATGGCGATACGAAAGAATACCAACCCCCGAATGATGGACCTGCAACCCGAAATGCAGGACATATTGAGGCGTAACGGTATGCAGGCCCACGTGGTCAGCGACGGCACGGGCTACCGGCTCGTGGTGCAGGGCCACGATTCGCCGCTGCTGACCTACGACCTTACCGAGCGTCAGATGTTGGCCCTGACGGACTGGGGAACAAACTCGGCCAACAAGAAAGCCTACAACGTGTTCACGAGCATTGTAGGGAAAGACTTTTATATGCCCAAGAACTTCGTCCATGCCCGCAATGCCAACGGCCGTGTCGCTATGGGGCTGCACGGCTACCGTATCGGTATCGGCGAATACGGGCATGTGGGACGGTTGGGTATGCCGCCCCCGTTTCTCGGCTGGACGCCACGCCACCAGTGGGGCTTCCATCTGCGGCGGGTCGGCGGCCAACTGTTCTATCCGGGACCGCCCATTGTCCCTGAACGGTGGGACGGACGCATGAAGCCGGGCGAATTGCAGTCGGGCGGCTACGGCTTCTATTACAAATACAAGGCCGGACAACCGGTGCAACCGGCACAACAGGCCGACGTCCTGCAAAACCTGCAGACGGTCATCACGCCGCTGGTCAGCCGTCCGCGCAGCACGGAACCGGCCCGTACCTACAAGGAACTGATAAGCTCTCCTGTCTATTTTTCCAACGAGAAATGGCAGGAATGTCTTGCCTCCCACGGCCTTATCGTCGATAAGGAGGCACGGACACTGACCGTACAGTCCGAAAAGGTGACCGCCGATCTGGTCTATGACCTGACGGAAGAAGAAACGGCCGTCCTGACCTCCAACTCCATCGAGGAACAACCGGTCGAGAAGCGGCTGGAAGTCCTGAACGGGGTTATCGGGGCGGATTTTGCCGACAAGGTAACGATGGCGGACCTCGACAGCAAACAACGTATCGCCCTTGGTCTGCACCCCGAAGTACAGGAGGAACTGACGCAGCGTCAGCAACAGGAGCAGGAAATCCTCTCCCCACTGGAAAACCAGCTCCGGCAGGAGATGCCGTATGGTGCGGCTGCTTCCGTCGATGGACGGGATATTTCCGTCCTTGACGAGCGCAAGGGCTGGTACCGAGAAGAACGGCACGGCAGGGAGGTCGAGGTCGGCGAGATAGCCGTACACCCGTCCCCCATAGAGGGCAAGTACAAGATGACGGCCGTCATCGACGGGCAGGTCATCAGCCACGAGATCAGCCAGAAGGATTACGACAAATTCCTTGCGGTCGATGACTACCACCGCATGAAAATCTTTTCGAAAATATTCAGCGAGGTGGACATGAAGATGCGGCCGGAAGCACAGCGCAGTCTCGGCGTGAAGATTTTCGCCGCCCTTGCGGCAGGAACGGTCGTCACGGCGGGTGTCGTCCACGGCCTGCGGCATCATCATCACGGTCCGGAGTTCTACGGTGAGCGTTTCGGAGGCGAGCCGCGTCCGTATTTCAAGCCCGGTGTCGATACGCCGAGGGACGTGGCTATACGCAATTTCGAGGCACAGATGAATCAGGATATTAACGATATGAGAAGAGGGAGATAAAGACAATTATGAGAGAAGGAGACCTTACCTACGACGACTTCCTGCAAAGGCTGAACATTCAGGACGTGCTGATTGACGCGGGCTACCACCTGAACCGGCGCGACGGCCTGCGCTATCCCTCGTATGTCCGTCTGGACAGCGAGGGACGGCGTATCCGTGGCGACAAGTTCATCGTGACGCAACAGGGAAAGTGCTGCTTCCAAGCACAGCAGCAGAAAGTCTATAACATCATCTCGTTCATCAAGGCGCACCCGCAGTTTTTCGCTGAATACCGTGCGGGCATGTCTCCCGACCGACTGGTGAACCTCGTGTGCAACCGGCTGCTGAACCATCCCATCGAGGACCGGACAACGCGGATTATACAGCCCAAGCGGGACATCCGCCCGTTCGACATCGCGAACTACGACCTGTACAAGTTCAACCCGCAGGACCGGGAGACACAGAAGAAGTTCTATCCTTATTTCAAGAGCCGGGGTATCGACCTCTACACCCAGTACGCCTTCCACCGCCACTTCTGTCTGGCGACGAAACACCGTGAGGACGGTGCGGCATACACCAATCTCGCTTTTCCGCTGACCTTGCCCAAAGGCGACGGCACGGTCGTGGGCTTCGAGGAACGGGGACGTGCAAGAATGGACGGAAGCGGCAGCTACAAAGGCAAGGCCGAGGGCAGCAATTCGAGCGAGGGGCTGTGGATTGCCAGCCCTGCCCAAACCCCACTTGCGGAAGCTAAGCGTATCTATTGGTTCGAGAGTGCCTACGACGCGATGGCTTATTACCAGCTTAACCAGAAATGGGACAAGGAACTGCGAAAGGGAGTGTTCGTTTCTACCGGCGGGGCACCGAGCCAACAGCAGTTCAAAGCCATGATAAAGGCCACTCCACGCGCTTACCACCATCTCTGCTTCGACCAGGACCGTGCCGGACAGATCTTCGCCATCAACTTCGCGCTCACCCAGGCGGGCAAGACATTCACCAGCAACGTGACGAAAGACGACAAACTGCTGGTCCGTATCAGTGGCGAGGAGAACCAGAACTACGAAATAAAACTCGAACCCTTCGACTTTCACAGGATAATCGGCACGCTTTTACGTCCCAAAGAAATCTATCGGGAAGATGGTACGCTCGACTATCGGACAATCGGCGACGGATATTTGCAGGAGATGAGCATGGTGTGCCAAGACGAGTACGAGATAGCCCTTGCCGAGGGTTCGGCCAGTGAGGAAACACTGGAGGGCATGAGACAAAATATCATGGCCATAGAGGATGCGATCCGTAATCTTCCCGCTCCCGGCGAGGACAGCACCGACCTTATTGTGTACGAGCCCGCTGAAAAAGGCTATAAGGACTGGAACGAACAGCTCTTGGCAAAGATCAGGCTGCAAGAATCAGTTCACGAAGAGCCGGCCAGAAGAGAAGAACCCGAACAGGAACGGCAAGCACGTTTCCACCGATGACAACGCAGTACCCCCTACATGAAACAACAAAAGAAAAGAGAAGACAATGAATGACAAGAAATTGACACATAATGATTTTTTGCAAAGACTCGATATCCGGGATGTACTGCTTGATGCCGGGTATCGCCAGAACCGACGCTTCGGACTACGCCTCTCCTCGTTTATCCGCACGGACAGTGAGGAAAAGCGTATCCGGGGTGACAAGTTCGTCATAACGCAACAGGGAAAATGCTGTTGCCAACCACCCCGGCAGAAGGAATACAACGTCGTTTCGTTCATCAAGGAGCACCCGGCGTTATTCGCGGAATATTATGAGGGAATAGACCTGAACCGGCTGGTAAACCTCGTGTGCAGCCGCCTGCTGAACATCCCCTTCGAAGAATACGAGGTGCAAACCGTACCGGTCAAGCAAGACCTACGACCATTCGATATAACAGACTACGACCTGCACAGATTCAACCCTCAAGACCATGAGATGCAGGAGATATTCTATCCCTATTTCAAGAACCGGGGTATCGACCTCAGCACGCAGAATGCTTTCCACCGTCATTTCTGCCTGGCAACAAAACACGGCGCAGACGGTGCGGCATACACCTGTCTCGCTTTTCCACTGACCTTGCCCAAAGAGGGCGGTACGGTCGTGGGTTTCGAGGAACGGGAACGTATGAGAATGGACGGATGCGATAGCTATAAAGGCAAGAGCGAGGAAAGCAATGAGAGCGAAGGGTTGTGGATTGCAAGTCCTGCCGGAACACCTCTTGCCGAGGCCAAACATATCTACTGGTTCGGGAGTACCTATGACGCGATGGCCTATTACCAACTCCATCAGGCGAAGAACAAGGATTTGAGAAAGGCGGTCTTTATCTCAACGGGCGGCAAGCCTATCGGGAAACAGATGAGAGAGATACTTGATCTTACCATCCCTGCCCGGCAACATATCTGTTTCGATAATACCCGGAAAGGGTCGAATCTCACATGGGATTTGCAAAAGGAGATATGCCGCTCAGTACGTTTTGCCATAGAGGAAACGCCGGAGAGGAAACCCTATCTCGATTCCATACCGGACGGCGGGGATTTGACAGACGGAGAATTTTACCTATTGCCCAAGGGTGGTTTGCAAGAAATCTGCATACGGTTCGACGCCGAATCGGAAGAAGCGGAGTCGATGCGTTCGAGCGGGTTGTGTGCCCCGGAAGACGTGCAGGACCAGATAGATACCACGAACAAGTGCTACCGGGAATATCGAGAGAAACTACGGGAGTTCCTTGGTATTGACAGGGAGCATGATGTCTCCATTACCTGGGAAAGTCCGGATTATCGCCATACGAGCTGGAACGAACAGCTTTTGGCTGAACAGAAACGTGAAGAGACTGTCGGGCAGGAGTCGGAAAAAGAAGAAAACGCCGGGCAGGAACGACAGATACACTTTCGCCGATGACCATGCCATATACCATACAAGATGTCCGGAACATTATCCTGCGCCCGCACGCCGGGCAATTCGTCATCGACGAACTGCCATTGATATTCATGTGCATGGCGGGACTGGTGTACGGCGGCATGGAAGGTATGCCGCTTGGCGGTATGGCGACGGTCATTGCCTTGTTTCTGTTCCTCGTGCTGCTGTATCGTTTCATTTGCCTGCGCCGGATATGTTACCGGGTCGGCAACGAACAGCTTGTCTGCGAGCGGGGACTTTTCTGCCGCAGGGTGGACTACATGGAACTGTACCGTATCGTGGACTTTCAGGAACACCAGAGCCTCCTGCAACAGCTTTGCGGTCTGAAAACGGTCGTTATCCTTTCGACGGACCGGAACAGCCCGAAGCTCGACCTTATCGGTATCCGGCGCGGAAACGACATCGTGGCGATTATCCGTGAACGTGTGGAAATCAATAAACGAAAAAAGGGAATCTATGAGATTACGAATCATTAGCATATGGGTGGTCTTTGTGCTTGCCGGTCTGCTTCCGCAATTGGCCAAGGCGCAGGTTGCCGCTTCGAACCCGTTGGAATGGGCAGCCTTGGCCGAGGGAAACGAACTGATAAACGGCCAGATAGACAAACAAATCAAGGGGCAGACACAGACCGCCCTGATGCAGAACAGTATCGCAGCGGAGTTCAACCGCATACATGAGTGGGAAAAGCAGTACAACAGTTACCTCAAGACGGCGAACGGTTATGCTTCGTCGCTGAAAGCCTGTACCCACCTCTATAACGACGGCGTGCGGATTTTCCTCACGCTGGGAAAACTGGGCAAAGCCATCGGGGACAACCCGCAGGGCATCGTCGCCAGCATGAACATGAACAACCTCTATATCGAGACGGCGACGGAGCTGGTTTCCGTGTTCACGTTGCTGAACGACGCCGTGGCCAAAGGCGGCACGGAAAACATGCTCACGGGGGCGGAACGGAGCAAAACCCTGTGGGCTTTGAACGACCAGCTCGCGGCATTCAGCCGGAAACTGCATCTGCTCTATTTGAGCCTGCGCTATTATACCCTGAACGACGTGTGGAACAACATAACGGCGGGTATGATAGACCGCAGCAACGGCGAGGTGGCCCGTCTGGCCATGTCCCGCTGGCGCAGGGCGGCAGCCATCGCCCGTTGAAAAAAGGATAATAAAAAACGAAGAACGATGAAGCGGATAATCTCGATATGGATTCTGTTGCTGTGCGCCGGTATCTCGAAGGTACAGGCGCAGAACGATGCGACCCTTGCGGGAATGATTCTGGTTTATACCAACAAGGCCGAGAAGGAACTGAAAAACCAAGAGAAGGTCATGCTGATGCAAACTACAGGGCATGTGTGGACGAAGGAAGAAGTGGAAGGCACGACGGACTTGCAACGGGAGTTCAACAATTACCTGAACTCGTTCCGCTCGATTGTCTGCTATGCGGCTCAGATTTACGGTTTTTACCATGAAATATCGCAGCTTACAGACAACATGGGCGACTTCACCAAACAATTGAGCAGACATTCGACGGGTGCATTGGCCGTCGCCCTCTCCACGCGGCGCAACCAGATTTACCGGGAGATGATATTGAACAGCGTGGAAATCGTGAACGATATACGCACGGCCTGCCTCTCGGACAACAAGATGACGGAAAGGGAACGTATGGAGATCGTGTTCGGCATACGTCCGAAACTCCGGTCGATGAACCGGACGCTGCAGCGACTGACCAAGGCAGTGAAATACACCACGATGGGCGACATCTGGCGGGAAATCGACGAGGGCGCACGCCCTGTCGCGGACAAGTACGACATCGTGAAAGCCGCCCAAAGACGCTGGCGGCAAATTGGAAGAAATGTAAGACCCTAAAAAAAAGAATAAAAATATGGGAGCTTGGGATACGATATTGAAATACGGCGGAAAGGCCATGAAAGGCATGGGCAAGGCCGCCAATGCGACGGGGAAAAGTGCCGGTCATGCGGTACTGCATCCCTCGCAGACCCTTCGGGGAGCCGGGCAGGCGGTCAAAACGGCTACCGCCGGAGCTGCCGTCGGTTATGTGGGTTGGGAAAAACTGACCACCGACAAAAGTGTCGCACGGATCGTCAGTGAGGCCGTAGTCGGCAAATCCGCCACGGATGCCCTTGCAGGTACGACCGAAGACATGAAGGAACTGAAAGACAAAGCCGGAGAGACGGTCTCTGCCATAGGTGAGGCTGTGGGAGGCGCGGACTCGAAACTGAACGGGGTATCGAACTTCCTGCGGGAAGCCTCCGGCGGTGGGTTGTTCAACATGCTCAGCGGCTTTTTGCGAAACCTCGGAGGGGGCAATGTGTCGGGATTGAACATTGCAGGACTTATCGCAGCAGCGTACCTCGTGTTCGGACGTTTCGGCTGGCTGGGTAAAATCGCCGGTCTGTTTCTGGGCATGATGCTTATCGGCAACAATGCGGGCGTTGTCCGCACGGTTCCCTCGGAAACGGTATCGAGGACACAGACGCCGACACTCTCTCCGGAGGAACAAACGCAAAGCGGAGGAATGAGAAGATAGAAACACGAAAATATATATCACAATGAAATATACGGAAGAAATGATTCTGCACTCCGACAGCGGCTATTGTATGCCGTTCGAGGAGCCGCAGGGGAAAGATGTGGAGATGTCGCTCGGCTACGGCGAACAGGTACACCCGGCAACGGGAGAAAAGTTCTTTCATCACGGAATAGACTTCAACGTGAGGTGTTACATGCTGTCAGCCGTGGCCAGCGGCATCGTGTCAGGTGTGGGCAACGACCCGGTACATGGCATTTGCCAGACGGTCCGTTACGGCGGGTACGAGGTGACATACGGTCATCTGTCGAATGTATTCGCCCAATTCGGACAGCGGGTGAAAGCCGGACAAACGGTGGCTTTGAGCGGCGAACTGCTGCATATAGAAGTCAAATTCAAGGGCGAGGAACTGAACCCAATAGAGTTCCTGACCATGTTGTACGGCAACATCAAGGCTTTGCAGGAAGCCGACGGCAATGGTGCGGCGTCTTTTTACGATGCGGAAACAAGAGTAAAAAACGACTACGAGAAGGATCAAAGGGAAATAGAAGAGCTGATGCTCCGCTTTCTGCCACTTTACATGGAGGATTTACAGCGGGGAGCGTACACGGTGCCCGCACATACGGAGCAGTCGCTGCGCCACATCTTTACAATGGGAGCTGCGAAGGAGTATTTCTATGAGAAGATGCCGAGCATGTACAACCCGCTGGGACTGGGGCGCAAAGCCATGCCGCTGGCCTGCAAGGTACAGAACCTGCTGATAGCGGATTTCCTGAACTACCTTGCCCTGCGGCATGATGTGTACCTTTCCGCAACAGGCGGCGAGGTAAAAAAAAACTTCATGACGAAGCCGTAGCGGGCAGCGGACTCATTGATCCGTTGGCGGAACTGGACATCGACATCCAGAGCTTCGACATACCGAGAATCGTCTCCGTCTATCCCGACCGTGCCGGAGTCCGCTGGTGGACGAAGGCATGGTTCAACAACCGGGAGGAAGGGGAAGCCTCGGTAGAAATCGAGCGGGAACAGGCGATACGTTTCATTCACGACAATATCGAAAAGGACACGTGGCTCGAAGAGTTTTTCCCCAAGCAAATGGAGGTGTACCATAACGCTATCGAGCAGACGAAGGAACAACTGTTGAAACAAATAAACATGATATAGAAAGACATTGATTATATGGACGGAATCAAACATAGCAGAAGGTTTGCGGAGTTGGAGGCCCTGATGAGCAGTTATTTCCGCCATCATCTTGTCCCCGTCATGACGCAGACGCAATCCTACCTGACCGAAAAACAGGGCGAGGAAATGAAAGCGTATTCGACCTCCCTGGGCGGCATACTCGGCATGATGGCGTCAGCGGGGCAACCGCTCGCCGACCCGTACCAGACTCTCAAGGTTACGGGAGAGTGGAACTCCAAGACGACCGAGGACTACATCGGGATGTGCAAGGACAGGATTTTCTCGTCGGAGGAGATGCAGCACGACCTCGCCTACATGGCCGGACAGTGGCGCGATGTCGTTGTGAAGGAAGTCGGACGCGAGCGTTACGATAAACTGTCGCAGGAATTGGGCTGCGACCTCGCCTATGCCTTCGTGGACTATCGTGTAGAGCAACTGATGATAGACCAACTGGTCAAGGAACGTATGCCCAAATCCTCGGCGGACTACATCATCCGTAAGGCGGCAGAATCGAGCCTGCTGGGATTGCCACAGGCTTTGGGGCGCTCGCCGCTGGCCGAAGAGATAGAAAAACGCGGAGAGGTTGCCTACCGGCCGAGCAAGTTGGAGAAAGGTGCGGGCTGGGTGTTGGGGGCTTCGGCCGATACGGTCATGTTGGGCGGTACGGGTTCGTGGACGGCCGTTGCACGGTTCATCGGTGCGGATACGGCAATCTCAGCCGTTGCCGACCATTTCGGGAAGGAGGAAACGCAGCCGCTCTCTGCAGAGGAGTGTATCAGCAAGGGCGTGTTCGGCAGCGACAGCAACGTGTTCGACAGCTTCCGCAAAGAGGCGGCAAGCATACCGGGCAAAGAAAACACGGCTCTTGCCGCAGCCAACGGAAAGTTGCAAAAGAAGATACCGATTGTAACATTCGATTTTATGGACTGGTGGAAAACAGACAATAGAAATATGCCGTGGCGGGAAGAAACCGCCGAGGAGGAACGGAAACGGGTGGAACGGTATAAAGACGTGCCGATGGTTGTCGCTCCCGGACAAGAGGAAGCCTACCTGCAAGATATGGAAAGACGGAAAGCCGAAACGGAGGAACAGACGGAATCGAAACCCAAACAAAGGGAAAAAGAGGAAAAGGAAGTGTCGACTTCCGCCGTCTCTGCGGGGGAAGGGATGCGGCAGGAACAGGCAGGTCAGGGAACACAGACCATACAGACCAACGAGAACGGCTGGGACGAGCTGGTCCGCTCGCTCGGACTGGACGGCATAGGCGATGTCGCGGGTAATCTGGGCTATATACTGGCCATGCTGCCCGACATCCTGCTGGGCGTGTTTACAGGTAGGACACAATCGCTGGGCCTGAAAGACAACCTGCTGCCGATAGCGAGTATAGTGGCAGGTATGTTCGTCAAGAATCCGATGTTGAAGATGCTGCTTATCGGCTTGGGTGGCGCGAACCTGCTGAACAAGGCGGGACACGAGGTGCTGGGAAAAGAACGGACGGAGGGAAACAGAAATGCAGCCACGACCGGTAGAGAGGTACAGTACAGACGCTATCCCGACGAGCCGCTGAATCCGCGTATCGTGAACCCGGCACTACAAGGCTGCACGCTGGTTGCCACGATAGACCGTGTGCCCTGTACGGTGCAGCTCACCCCCGCTATGGCCGACGCTTACCGTGCAGGAGCCTTGCCGCTGAACACGCTGGCCAATGCCGTGCTCGCCCAAAGCGACAAGCTCCGCCAGATGGCTTCGCAGAACTATGACAACGGACAGCAGGAAACCATCGTGCGGACACGGGGCATTCAATAATCCTGTAACCGATAAAAATATGGGAATATGAAAGAAAAATCGCAAATAGAAAAGAATGCCGAGGAGCGTCAGATAGAGCTGCTCTCCACGGCTTTGAACGAAGCGTCGAATGCCGGGGGACACTGGCTCAACGCTACGGGCAAGGGCTTTCCGAAATTTTATCCGAAAGGTGTTGCCGTCAGCCCGTTCAACGGCCTGTTCATGGCCTTGCATTCGGACCGGAACGGGTGCAAGACCAACCTGTTCACCCTTTACAGCGATGCCAAGGCACGCGGCACATCGGTACGCGAGCACGAGCAAGGCGTTCCGTTCCTGTTCTACAACTGGAACAAGTACGTCCACCGCAACAATCCGGAGGACATCATCAGCCGGGACGCTTATCTGAAACTGGACGAGGAGGTGCAGAAACAGTACAAGGGCATACATAACAGGGAGATCCGCACACTTTTCAACATCGACCAGACGACACTGCCCTACGTGGATAAGGAGACTTACGATGCGGTATTGCAGAAAGACGGTAGTGCCGTGGAGCGTGGCTACTCCGAAACCGATGAACGGAGACTGCATATCCGCTTCAACGACTTCCTGCTGAAAATGCGGGACAATCTCGTGCCCGTGCGTTCGGACGGCAGCGGAATGCCCCATTACGAGACGGACCGCGATGCGGTCTATATGCCGCGCCAACGGAACTTCGAGCATTATAACGACTACGTTCAGGAAGCCTTGCGGCAAATCGTGAGCGCCACGGGGCACCAACAACGGCTGGCCCGTGAAGGCATGGTGATGAAAAACGGCATGGGTCCTTCGGAAGATGCCCTCAAACAGGAACGGCTGATCGTGGAGGTGGCTTCGGGCATCAAAATGCTGGAACTGGGACTGCCTGCCCGTCTGTCCGACAAAAGCCTTGAATTGGTAGACTACTGGAACCGGGAACTTAAAGAGAACCCCAACCTGATGGATGCCCTCGAAAGCGACGTGAACAACGCCCTCGAAGTAATCCACAAGGCGGAACGGGGCGAGAAAATCGAATATGCCACGATGCGTAACCGCCGGCAGACTTCGGATATGCAGGAGCAGTTACCCAAGCATTTCTACGTGGCCGATGAAATCCGGAAACACCCGAACAAGGAGGACAAGACCATTGTCATCGTCATCGATCCGTCCTCGAAATCGGCGGATGTGATACTCCCTGCCGGTGCGTCGCCGGAGGTGGACAACGAAGTGCCGGGCATGAACAAGGCCCGTATCGGCAGGGCTTTGCGAAGGGAAGGTATTGAAAACGTGCGTTTCTTCAATCCCGACGGCGCATGGGGGTACAGGCCCGATGATGCCTATTTCGCCAAGAAACAGGTATCACTGGCCCGACTGAAGAACTGGGCACTGGAGATGCTTTCCACACTGGACGTGACGCCTGCGGTCAAACGGGCGGACGAAATCGGTTTCGACCAGATACAGATGATCCAGGACGACAAGAACCGCTGGGCGCTGTATCTGAAGCCCGAACATCAGAACGGGTACAGTATCTATCCAGACAAGGAGGACGTGAACCGTTTTTTCTCCACGCTCAAACAGGCGATGGACAACATCGACAAGGTACGCATGGAACTGGCGCACAAGTATTATGTACTGGCGGAAACACAGCCAGACCTGAAAGTGGACCTGTTCAGCAGCGGGGCGCAGGACATCGACCTGAACCGGATTCAGCGTGTGTCCGTATTCAAGACCAAACAAGAAGGAACTCTGTGCGTGGCGACCATCGACGGGAAGAAACTGCAGCCCCGGAGCGTCACGCGGCAACAGTGGCAGCGCATGTGGCTGGCCGAGGACCGTGCAGAATATAAACGCCATCTGGCGGCCACGCTTTTTGCCGATGTGCTGCGTAAAGGACAGACGCAGGAAGAGACTGCCGGAAAGAAACAAGGAGAAGAGGATACCCTACAGCAGGATAAGGACAAGCACCCCAAGCAAGCCAATGAGGAATCCCCCAAAACTGCTTCATCCTTGAAAGAGTTGCCCATAAAAGATATACCGGAACAACTGTATGACAAATACAAGAAAATCAAAGAGGAACAACCGGAAGCGGTCGTCCTTTTCAAACATGAGAACAAGTATTACGCTTCCATGTATGATGCGGAGACCATAGCGAACGAGCTGGACATGCCTCCGGCCAAAGAACGCATTCCGTATGATGCGGACAAAATCATATTGGTATTTGAACACAGCAATGAGGAAACAAGGCAGCAAATCCATGCGCTGCGGGCATACGTGATGGATTGTGACGGTATGTCCAAGGCGCAGCAAAACGAGCCTGCAGAGGCAACTGACGAACAGAACGAGAACGAACAACGTCCAACCATGAGGAGGTAAAGATATGGCAAACAAGAATCAAGAATATACGGAACAATACGCAGATTATGCGATGGCACAGATGCGGAGGTACGGCATTCCGGCCTCCGTGACGCTGGCACAGGGCATACTGGAAAGTTCCAACGGGCAGAGCCGTTTGGCCGTGAATGAGAACAACCATTTCGGCATCAAGGCCACGCCCGAATGGATTGCCGAAGGTGGCCGGTACGGTCTGTATTCCGATGACAAGCCGAACGAGAAGTTTTGCAGCTACGACAGCGTGGGCGATTCGTATGAGCACCACTCACGCTTCCTGAAAGAGAACAGCCGCTATGCCCGCTGTTTCTCGCTCTCGCCCGATGACTACAAGGGCTGGACACAGGGCCTCGAAAAGGCGGGCTATGCCACGGGCGGGCATTATGCCGACAGCCTGCAACGTATCATCGAACAGAACGGGCTGCAAAAGTACGACCGGCAGGTCATGCAGGAAATGGAGACGCAGGGAAAGCGGTTCGGCGTGGAAGAGAACCCGCTCCGTGAGGTCGGAAATACAGTGGACTATTCGTTTCCGGTGGAGCGGAAAGAGTTTCTTTTCGTCACCTCGCCATTCGGTATGCGGCAAGATCCGGCAGACGGCAAGGAACGTATGCACACGGGTATCGACATCCGGTGCGACGGCGATACGGTCCTGGCCACGGAAAAAGACGGCAAGGTCGTCGCTGTCAAAGACAAAGGCCATGCACCCGGTAACAAATCGCTGACCGTGGAATACACCCGTCCGGACGGCAGCAAGGTACAGTGTACCTACATGCACCTCGGCGAAGTTTCCGTAAAGGCAGGCGATACGGTACAGGCAGGCCAGAAGCTCGGCCGTTCCGGTAACACGGGGACACGGACGACCGGGGAGCACCTGCACTTCGGTGTCCGGCAGATTTATGCGGACGGCACGCAGCGGGACGTCGATCCGGCAGCGTATCTGGCTGAAATCGCACAAAAGGGCCACATCAAACAGCAGGTACTACATAACGGCAACGACCTGCTCGCCCGATATAAGGGAACAGAAGAGAATGCCACCGGCAAAAGCCTTTCGCCCGATGCGTGGATGAAAAAACTGCTCTCCTCGGAGGATAGCGGCGTGGGATTGTCGGGGTGCAGTGATCCTGTCGTGGAAATGGCCATGACCGCCTTTACCTCCCTGATGTTACTGGCGACGCAAATCGACAGCAAGAACAAGGAGGAACAAAAGGCAGCCATTTCCGAGGCGATGGACAGCCGGCGTATCGACCTCAAAGCGTTGCTGCCGGGCATGAAAACCTGTGACCTCACAGTCGGGGAAAACGGGCGAGCTGTCCTGCAGGCGGACAACGGCAGCGTTCAGGTATCACGGGAACTGGCCTCTGCCGAGTTAAGCCGCCTGTCGGTGACGCTGAACGACAGTTCTCTTTCGGAGGAAGCCAAACGGCTGCGTGTGACCGGCGTGCTGAACACGGTCATCCTCTCGGAGGCGGCGTCGCAGAACTTTGAACGGGGAATGTCCGAACAACGGGCACAATCGGAAAACCTGAAAAGATAATCCCAAAAAGTCATGATAAAACGCGTGATGATACGACTTTGCGGGTACTTGTCCGGGGTGTCCGTCTGCGCCCTGCATATCCTGTTCTGTTCCCGGCTATTCGGTTGGGTAGCAACACTCGTTATCGTGGGCGTCCAACTGGGTATTGCCGGCTGGATTGTCTACATGAGAATACGTGCTCCCGATTAGGAAACGCTTTCAACCTGTTCAACTTCAAGACACCCCGCTTTGTCCGGTGGACTATGTATCACTAAAAGACAAAATAAAATGATTAAATGCAATATTACGGCGTGCGGCACCATCGGCCGCGACGCTTCGATGCGCACGACCAAAGAAGAGAAAACATTCCTGACCTTTCCGCTCCGCGTCGTGCTCCAAGGCAAGGACGGTCGGAACGAAACGGTCGAGATCAGTGTCAGCAAGGAGGGCGGTCAGAAGAAGGTATCCGGCTATCGAAACGGATTGCGTGTCGAGGTTGCGGGGACGCTGTTCCTGAAACGCCGGGGCGAAAAGCTCTATTTCAACCTCTTTGCCGACCGTATCGGCCCGGCGGCGGACATCGCGGATTCCATCAAGGGCGAACTGTCGTTCCGGGGCAAGGTGGGCAAGAACATCGAGGAACGGAAGGACAAAAAGGATAAGTCCTACACGATGTTCTCTGCATTCAGCACCGAAAAGGTCGATGAGAATTTCGAGTACCAATGGGTGCGTTTCTTCTGCTTCGACAGGCAACGTGAAGAGTGGCTGCAACCGGGCGTCAAGGTAGAAGCCAAGGGCGAAATGACGGTCTCGGTACATAACGGGAAGCCGGACATCTCCTGCCGGGTGGAAGAACTGGCGCAATATATTCCCGAATCGGATAACTTCAATCAGTAGCAGTCATGGCCGGTTATAGAAAGCGAAATACGGAGGGGCCGAGCAGCGAGGACAAGGCGCTGGACCTCTTTGCCGAGATGATGATCGAGAAAATCGAAAGCATCCACAAGGACTGGCATAAGCCGTGGTTTACCGAGGGGGCACTGCAATGGCCGCGTAACCTTTCCGGGCGGGAGTACAACGGTATGAACGCCCTTATGTTACTGTTGCATTGTGAGAATGAGGGGTACAAGATTCCGCGCTTCTGCACCTTTGACTGCGTGCAGCGGCTCAACAAGCCCGGCAAGGACGGGCAGGAATTACCCCGTGTATCTGTACTGCGCGGCGAGAAATCGTTTCCCGTCATGCTGACCACATTCACCTGCATACATAAGGAAACAAAGGAGAAAATCAAGTACGACGACTACAAGAAACTCTCCGACGAAGAGAAGGCGCAATACAATGTCTATCCGAAAATGCAGGTGTTCCGGGTGTTCAATGTCGCCCAGACCAACCTGCAGGAGGCTCGACCGGAGTTATGGGAGCAGTTGGAAAGAGAGAACGGGAAAAGGGTCGAAAACGGCGAACATTTCAGTTTTGGGCCTGTCGATGCGATGATAAAGGACAACCTTTGGATTTGTCCCATCAAACCGACGCACCAAAACGAAGCATACTACTCAATCACAAAGAACGAGATTGTCGTACCCGAAAAGGAGCAGTTCAGAGACGGGGAATCTTTCTACGGAACGCTGTTCCATGAGATGGTCCATTCCACGGGTGCCGAAGGTGTGCTTGACCGACTCCAACCTACCTCTTTCGGTTCGAAAGAGTATGCCCGCGAGGAACTGGTGGCCGAACTGGGCAGCGCGTTGGTCGCACAACGCTACGGCATGACCAAGCATATAAAGGAAGACAGTTGCGCATACCTCAAAGGGTGGCTCGATGAGTTGAAAGAATCCCCACAGTTTATCAAGACAACGCTTCTGGACGTGAAAAGAGCTTCGTCAATCGTTACTCAAAAGGTGGATAAGATTGCGCAGGAGTTGGAACAAAATGTTACCGAAGAGCAAGAGGACAAACGCTCTGCCAAGGAACGTATTTTTTATGCTTCGGTGGCCTATCTCCAAACCGCTGACGACACGAAGCAACTGGACGAATTGAAGGACAAAGGCGACTACAAGGGTCTGCTTGCGCTCGCCAAGGAGTATTACGACGGCAACGGCATGGACGAGCAGCATACATACGCTTCTCCCCTCCAGAACCGGGGCGATGACCTGCTGATTGAAGATAAGGACTTTGCCGTGGTGTACAACGGAAGTGTCGGAGGCACATACGACATCATGCTGAAATACACGGAACAGGAGGTGCGGGACCATATCACACGTTACGGCACAGACCGTGCCAGCGATGATGTGAAAGAGGTGGCCAAAGATATGGCGGCGGAACAGTTTGCTGAACTGACACATCAGAGAATGCCGGTATTCGAAATGCCAAACGGAGATATTCTGTATGCAAGGTACAACAGGGACAAGGATACGCTGGACGTGGGTACGGCCACCAATGCAGGGATGGCCGTACAACATCATTACCCTTATGACCACAACATGACGCTGGAGGCCAACCTGCAAGCCGTGAACGAGAAGCTGAACGAGCTTGAAGAATACAGGGAGGAGCTACAAGAGGCGGAATATGGCGGCGGTCTGCGTCGGTAACGGCAGCGTAATATGAAGAATGTGGAGCGATTTCATACTGAAGGCGCTCCACATCCTTATAGTCCCTACCGGTTTTCATTCCGCTACAGACTATATGTTATCATTACGACAGCAGTTTGTCAATCATTGACTGTAACTGCAGCATATCGCAATATTGATTGTTTCCGCCGGTATAATCCTTTGCGTGCCGGGCAGTCCGTATCATGAACGAACCGAGTTCTATCTTTATCCCATCATCCATCCGCACATCCGCAGAATGGTTTATGTATACAAACTTACCATTACGTTCAATAAAGCAACTTGTATAATAATGCCCCTTATTCTCGGATACGACCGCCGCATCCACGGCTTCTGCATATTTGGATATTTCACGTAGCAATGCCGTTTGGAAATTACTGTATTCCTTTGAAACATAAGTTTCTGCGTCTGCAAGGACAGAAGATTGCCATTGGGTATAAAAAGTCTGTGTCATATTCTTTCAATTCTAATTCTGTAAATAAATTAGGCACATAGCAATAAAAGTATTGAATTTATAGTATTCAATTAACATTTAAGCAATTACCATGATGTTTTCAGAGACCAAAATTACGGAGATTTATTGTATGACAGATGATTTTTGCAAAGAAATTGCTCAATTTCAGGAAAAATATATGGTTGAAGATAAAGATATTGAATATTCCATGCCCCACTTCCTTTAATATAACTTTATTTCCAACTCCCTTTCTACCATAACAGCATACTGTTTTTGAAAGAAGCCCGCCATTGATGTATGTTTTTCAAAGACGGGCAACTGGCTATATTTTGAATTATACTCACGTTAAATAGCTTTCCCAATTCTCTTTGTCGATAGTTAATTTGTTCATTTCCCAATCGTATTCCACTTCCGGTATATCGGAATAAGGGAAGTGCACGGTATAGCCTATCTGTCCGTAGGAGCAATGCAGCGGTACAACGCAAATTTCCTGACCGCAATAAGACTGTGGCGTACAGTATTTCTTCCAATCAAAACGGCCTGCAACTATATTGCAGCAGAGCAGTTTTAGAGCCATTATGCCTTTCCAACTCTGAAAATCTTTCTTGTAACTTGCTCTTTTCATAATGAATACCATTTAATGAGCCATGTTGTAGTAAATTTCGGGTTCGCTCGATACGTTGTAAATCTGACTCCCGCAACGTACCAATAGGGCGTTTTTTCCGTAGTAAAGCTGCTTCATGCCGGTTATGTTCCCCGTGCGGTGAAAGTTTGGGAAACGGCTTATTCCTGCCTTTTCGGCGTCTCGTGTGTAGAGGGTTTTCGTTCTCATTGCATGGTTGTTTTTAATGTTTCATAAAGTTTTTCTATCATGGCTTCCGCCTGCTCCATATCGCTCACGATGTCTTTGATTCGGTAAGGTGCGCCGTTCTTGCCATGCCCGTCCGTACCAATCCACAGGTAGGCTTCATAGTCGGGGTCGAAGTCTTCGTAATATGTTTCAACTTCCTGTAACAAGCTGTCGGTGTCATTGCCTTTCATCTCAACCGAGAAACTGAAATCCTGCCCGTGAGGTGTGTATTGCTGAAAATCGAACACCACGAGGTTCGGTTTGTCGGTATCGGTTTTAACTTGCCAGCCTAATTGTTCAGCTATGGCGATAATCTGTTCTATTGCTGTCATTGTTCTGTTTTTTTATTTCCCTTTTCTTGAAGCCTTCCGACTTCGCCCAAAGGGTTGATTTTTACGTGCAATTCCCAACGGCGAAAGCAAGAACAGCAGGCAAGGAACGGAGGTTAAAATTTTATGAAATGCCGCAATCTGCGATTGCGGAAAGTTTGCGTCAAATTTTATCCGGAGTAGCGAAGCGGTACTTGACACGCTGTTCGTTCGCCGTACCTTTGCTGCGTAAAAACAGGCCGTGGCGATAGTGGAGATTCCATGAAATGATACGCCCAAGCATACAAAGGGAATGGAGGCAAAGATCTCCGGCCGTTACAACAGGAAACGACGGCAGTATGTGTCTGGGGTATAAAGGGCAAAAAAAACGTCGAACGATTGTCCATCGGACAAAATGTAAGGGAATGGAAAAAGAATTGTCTGTATAACAGAATGTTCGACATGGCCTTTATCGGGAATATGAACAACCACCTGTCCCGATTGGCAGGTGGTTGCCCGATATAACTTCCGCAGCCGGTATCAGGCGGCCATGCGCTTTCGGATAAGGGCGATGTTCTTATGCACGAGGTTCATAATCCGCTTGTGATATTTCGTATTTTTATTACACAGTCCTCTCGACTGCAGCACCTTGAATGTTTCGAGGCTCAATTCTACGGTCTCGACCCTCTTGTCCTCTATCCGTGCGGAGAATACCAGCGTATCCGGTTTGAGGTAATATTCGCACTGTCCCACGCAGTGGTGCAACGCATTACCCTCGTCGTAGTAGGCTTCCACGCTATCCAGTACACGGACGACTATCGTTCCGTCCGTGAACTCCAGACCGAAGAACTTGCCTTTCAACTCCCTAAAACGTGCCTCGTTTTCCCTCGCCCGTTTCATCTGCTCCTTGCGTTTTTCCTGCTCTTGGAGAATACGCACCTTGTTCTGATACTTGTCATGCTCGGCTTTCAAATCGGCGGGGCAAACATAGTGGGCGTTGTGCAAGTCCTTGCCGCATCTGTCGAGCATACGGAGATAATCCACCCATATTCCAATGTCCGTTATCCGATACTTCTGGCGTAACACGATTTT
Source organism: Bacteroides sp. AM41-16 (assembly GCF_003603495.1). Classification (NCBI taxonomy): domain Bacteria; kingdom Pseudomonadati; phylum Bacteroidota; class Bacteroidia; order Bacteroidales; family Bacteroidaceae; genus Bacteroides; species Bacteroides sp. AM41-16. Next base: position 97,472 of record NZ_QTNE01000021.1, read on the forward strand.
GTAGGACGGCCAACAGAAATCCAAATCCTGCGGGTGGTCGATGAAGTGCTTGAGGTCTCGTTTGCGTCCACTTTTAAGTATTGTCTCCACTCGGCTGTCCGATAGCAGGGCTTTCATCAGCTTTTGCGGGGCGATGTCGGCAAACGACCCTTTCAGCCCGTTGCGCCGTAACTTCGGGATAACCGTGTAGCCCGGACAGACATAACAGTCGGCTATGCGTTGGTACACGTAATTGTCGTTCCGCAGTTCCAATCCCGACCCGTACAGAAAGCTGTCCAAATAACACCCCATTGTCCGTTGCAAGGCTGTCAAAGCGGTTTTCCCGTTCTCGTCCAACCAGTATCTCGCCACTTCGCACACGTCTGTCCATGCGTTCTTGCCTTTGCGGTAACAGACATTCATTCTGAAAATCCGCTGCACCTGAAATCCGTCCTGCGTGGTGATGACAGAAAAATAGCTTTTCTCATCTGTCTTGCGGCAAAGCGTGTCTTTGAGCGTCAGTTTGGCGTGGCAGTTCGGGCAATGGCAACGCTTCGCCTTTGTCTCGTTCCACCTATGACCGCAATCGAGGCAGGTCGTTTGTCCGCTCGGTGTACGAAAAGCGTAATGTCCGACGGTATGCCGGAACGCCCATTCTGCCTGTTTCTCCGTGATAGGCAGCAACCGCCCGTTGGCGGCTACTACCTGATGCTGAAATTTTGTCCGTGCTTTCATGGTCAGAAATCGAAGAGTGAGAGTTCCGTTTGGGTATTCTGTACAGCTTTGGCGGTCGGCTTCGGCCTGCTGTGGCGTTGCTGTATCTTGCGCATTTCTTCCTCCTGATAGGCTTTCAGCGCGTCTTTTCGGGCTTGCGCCTTTTCTTCTTCGGTCAGCTCCACCTTGTGATTGACCACGACGCCACAACTGATAGGTTTGCCCACGTCGATGTTGTCCTCATCATAGTAATGAATGGCGAGCGACCACACCTCGTCGTCGGTCATTCCGCAACAGCCGCTTGCCTTGACTTGATTGAGAATGAATGTGATACAATCGTCCAAGTTTTTGTTTTCTTTGGCATAGGAGACGGCGAAAAGTTCGTCCGTCCGTGCCTTGCCGTCCAAGTATTCCTTGATAGTCCGTTTGAAATGTTCCGTACCTTTCATCGTTCAGCGTTTTGAGGTTAAAAATGATAGTCGATGACACCGCCGATGTAAAGCAGCGTACCGGGTTTAAATTCACATGCCTGCCGCAGGAACTCGTAGGATTGCTCGGCGTTGGATTGCAGCCCCTCCTCGTCCATGTAGAACCAGTAAGCGGTATCGAGCGGGTTTTTCAGGAACTTTTCGAGTTGATAGACCGGGCCAATCCAGTCCTGCACGCTTTCGGGGGTAAGGGCTTCCGCCCTGCTTCGAATGTCTGCGATGAAATCTTCTCTCCATCGTTCCGCACCGCCTTTGTAGCGTATGGTATCGTCGGAAACAAGCTCGAACATGCCTTTGGGCAGAATGTTGTTTACCAAGTTGTCGATATGGAACTGGCGTTCCTCATCGTCAATCTCCGCACAATAGTCAAAGAAACTATCGTCGCCCTGCGTGAGGGTGTCCTCGTTCAGGTAGTTGTCCTTGCTCACCCGTGTTTCGGTAATTTGAAAAATCTTGCTGTGCATAACTTTAAATTTTTAATTTGTTGAACTTGCTTTTTTCTTCTCCCTGCTTTCGGAGCCTTTCGGCTTCCTTGGCGGGAGAGATTTTACATGCAAGCCAGACAGCGGGGAAAGGACGGAAAGGCAAGCAAACGGCCGGAGAATTTCACGGAATACCCAACCCGTCGAGGTACGAGGCGGGGGCTGAAAGGCCATCTTCGATTTGCGGAAGGCTGCCGGGCAAATCCGCGAGCCGTTAGCATAGTGGTGCTTGACGCCGGACGACCGCTGTACCTTTGCATGAGAAAATCCAACCGGCGAGGAGGCAACGGGGGCGAGATCAGGGAAAGAATGGGATAACCGGAATAAAAGAGGAAGAAGCCCGATTGTATATAGAAGTGGGAATAACGGCTAAAAAAGAAAATCTGCCTGTGAGGGCGATTGACAAAAAAAGCCCCCTGAACCTTTTGACCGTCCAAGGGACTTCACGTGCCCGGCAAAGCGGAATTTTCGGAACGCGAGCCGGATTATAAGGTGGCTTTTAATCGTAATGCATAATTCAACAGATATTTTCCTGAATCGGAAAACTCTTTTTTATTTCCTGTATAGACATACCCGTGGCTCTCATAAAATTTTCTTGCTGCAAAATTTTCTTCCAACACCCACAGGTAAACCTCTTTTACATCGTGACTTTTTGCTGTTGTAAGGAAATGGCGCATAAGTTTTGTCCCAACACCTTCTCCTTGAAAGAACGGATCTACATACAACTCTTTCAATTCCCATATACTGTTTTTACAATCCAGTTTCATCATCCCCTTTACAATCCCGTCATCAAAAACATATATATCGTCCAAAGCTCCTATAACATCCTGATAATATAATGCAAGACGCAATACCGACATTTCATTAAAGGAAACATCATCGTTTTGAAAAATAGGGCGAAAGGCTTTTCTTTTAGAGAAAATCTGTATTTCCGCAAGTCTTGAAGCATCCTTTATCGTGGCAACTCTAATCATTTTTTTGTTTTTATAATTTTGTATTTACATATTATTTTCCCAAAAGTTTCTGTTCTTCACATACTATCCGGCACTGTTTCCAGTATGTTTTTTTCAGAAGCAAATATATAAAAATCAATTCCACAAGGTGCCATGAACGACTTTTTTTATTAAGATTCACAGGAATGTGATATAAAAGAGTTTAACTCCTCCGACGTTCCTTTGCAGCTGCATAGGGTGTCGTGTGTCTTGCCTTGATTTGTCGGGTAACGTCAGGAGCAAAAACGGGAAACGCTATCGGGAGGTAGAAAGGAATGGAAATGGGGTATAAGGGTTATAACAGGTGGACGTCCGCTTAAAAAGGAATTTCTTGTGACATGCCGGGTATGGCATATAACTGGAGAGACGACCTTGCGGAATAAAGCCCCCGAAACCGGCTTTGCAGGTTCGGAGGCTTGTGCCGCATGAGGCTATTTATCAGCGTTTGCCGTGCGCCTGTCCCAGAAGATAGTCTTGCAGGGATTGGTAGCGGTTTTGAATATTAGCGTTTTCATTGAAACCGTTCAGGCAATGAAGCAATGCTTTTTCGAGCGTGATGTATCGGCGGCTGAAAGTCTGTACGTTATCCAAGCAACAGGCTTCCAAAGCGTATTTGAACGGTGCAAAATTTTCAGGTTCTTTCCGAATCCGCACATGCCACAGGAAGAACAACTGAATCGTGAAACTGTCGGATTCACCTGCTTTCATCAAATGTTCTTCATCGAGCAACCGTCGGACAAGCTCCGGGGTAAGCTGGCAATCATTTTTCCGGTAATACATGCGTTTTGCCGTATTATAGGCTGCAAACTGTTCGATGTCCTGTGCCGTCTGCCTGTATACTTCCGAGTAAAATGCACGTACTTCTTTACCTGTAACAACGATTTTCTCGTCTCCGAACTCGTATTCATACGCTTTTTCATCGGAGATTTCCTCTTCTGTTAAGGTCTTGAACCCGTAACATTCCGTTACGATGAACGGTTCTTTTCCGAACTCCGCCAGAGATTCGAGGGCATGGAGGCTGTTGCAGGAGAAGAACATGTCGTTTCCAATACTTTCACCGCTTTCCAGCAGCCGGATTTTTACGTCTTCGGAATCGTTGGTGTACTTCCATACTATCCGACAACTTGCATAATGGGGCTTCCTGCCGTTCGCCTCGACAAATCCGGCAAATCCGCTCTTGATGGCGGCCTTTGTCTTCTCTACATCCGTCAGGACGCTTCGTGCCTTACAGGTTTCGCACCGGCCGAATTGCAAAGAATCGTCGGAAATTTCCGTTATCACTTTGGTGTTGGGGTTTACTGTGGCTTCGCATACTACCTGCGTACCGCCACATCGTGTACATATTATACTCATATCTTGTCAAGATTAAAAATTAATATATCTTTCTATCCGCTATATTGAACTTGTCGATAAGGTTCAGCCAATGGCTGCAATTCCTTTTCAACAAAACAATTTATCCAGATTCTGCTTAAAGCGTAGCATTAGGCGACACTTCCCATCGCATTTACGAACCGACCCCATATAGGCGCATTGACCGCTTGTTTCATCAAACAAAAAACATGACTGCCGGAATGCCTCAAAAATTCTTATCTTAACCTGTTCGTCCAGAACTTTCCCTTCCATAATTTGATTACCATTTGCGTGCATAATACATAAAAGTTAAATTAAACTCCGAGTTATTTATTTCCCTCCTCTCGGAAGCTTTTCAGCTTTCCTTGCCGGGAGAGATTTTACATGCAGATCAGACAGCGGGGAAAGGACGGGAAGGCAAGCAAACAGCCGGGGATTTCACGGAATACCCAACCCGACAGGCGCAGCAAGGAGGGAACTGAAAGGACATCTTCGATTTGGGAAGGCTGCCGGGCAAATCCACGAGCGGTTAGCATGGCGGTACTTGACACCGGACGACCGCTGTACCTTTGCATGGGAAAATCCAACCGGCGAGAAAGTGGCGGAAACGAGATAAGGGAAAGAAGGAGATACGATAGTGGAGTAAAAGGGGAAGAAGCCGGACTGTATAAAAAAGCCGGAACATTGGCTAAAAAAGGAGGTCGTTCCGTGGAAACGGCGTACAGAGAAAGTCCTCTCGAACTTTTACTGTCCGAGAGGGCTTATCGTCTACTCTATAAAATGGTAATGGGCATTTTGGCATTCTCCGTTCGATTGTGTCTTTTGCAAAACGTCATCGACGCTGGAATATCGGCTAAAACAGCCGTTATATATCTGCTTGCCGTCGAGCGTTATCCGTTGCAGGTAACAGCCGCATACTCCGTCACGGCTACGGTCAGCGACAAAATAGAACACGATACCGTTGCTGTACGACAATCGCAATTCCGTATAGTTTATCTCGGTTTTGGGCTGTTCGGTCGGCAGACGGGTATTGAAATAACCCGTAGCCAGCATGACCTGTCCGGCGAAACGCATGGCTTCTGCCCGATATTTTTTCATGGCCGAAGCCACGGGGCTTTCGTCCCGACCGTTTCCGACAAACGATGCGGGCAGGCTTCTGTTCCTGTAAGACAGTTTGAACATGCCGACCTCTTCCTGCACCACGGGCAGGCCGACAGCTTCGTACTCCTCTTTCGTCATTTCGATGAAACGTGTGCGTTCCTCGTCCAGATAGAGGCGGTAAGCGGGTTTCACCCGCTCCCGCTTCTCTTCATATTCCGCCTGTTCCCGTGCGTTCATGCAGTTATAAACGTGTCGGGACACTCTCCGCACCGCATTGACGAAAGTCGGGCTTTTGCATATCCCGAAATGCCGGGCGAAGTCGGGTACAGTCCCGATAAAGCCGTACTCTTTCCAATGATAGGTTCTCATGGCTGTCTGTCCGATTTAATCCACGACCACATATTCATTGATACTGCAGCAAGAATCGGGGTTTTCCTGCGCCCATTCTTCAAACAGAGCCTTGGCATCCTGTTCCGAGCGGACGGTTTTTCCTGCGACCTCGCCAAGCCACGCAAACAGGCTCTCCCTGTCGGCAAAATATTCGCAGAAGTATTTGCCTTTGGCAGTACATAAATCGACTATGTATTTGTCGGTAAAATACTTGCCTTCGCTGTCGTTGGTCTCGTAGAAGCCCATTCCCGGCTCTTCGGTCTGGTAATAATAACGGAGCGATGGGAATTTCTCGCACACGAGGTCGAATGTCTCGTTGCATGGCCCCCATGCCGTCTCCGTCGTAAAGCGGAGGGTTTCGCCTACCATTTCGAGGTTTGCCCAATCTCCCCGACAACTCACCTTGTCCCAGTCCTTGCCCAAGGCATCCACAAGACACCCCAGCCATGATGTCCCGAAGCCGTTTTTCACGGCAGGCGTTTTTCTGTCCTGCAAATCTTTCATCAACTCATAGAGGCTTTTGATTTCCTGCGCGTCGCCCTCTATCACATACGCTGTTGAACACCAGTTTGGCATAATCGTTAATTTTTATTCGTTAAACTTTTTCTTCCCTTTTTTCGGAAGCTGTTCCGGCTTCCTTATCGGGATAGATTTTACATGCAGGCCAGACAGCGGGAAAATGAGGAAAAGGCAAGGAAACCGCCGGGGATTGAACGGAATACCCAACCCGACAGCGCAGCACGGCGGGGACCGAAAGGTCATCTTCGATTTGGGAAGGCTGCCGGGCAAATCCGCGAGCCGGTTAGCGGAGCGGTACTTGACGACCGAATGACGCTGTACCTTCGCATGGGAAAATCACACCGACAAGGGAGTGCGGCAGGGAGCGATAAGAACGAGAATAAATAAAAAGGAGAGGTGAACGGGATATAACGGGTATAGAATATGGACTTGAAAAGGAAATTTTTCGGTATAATTATAATAAGGTGTTTCCGGACACGAGGCCGGGTAGCCGTCTTGTCTCTGCCATAACCGAAAGGTCCAGCGAACAATGAATAACGCAGCATCGTTCAGCAGTCAGAAACAGTAACTATGCCGTCGTACTGATTTACGACAATGCCGATAAAATAAGGAAAAGCCGAAAAGAGGGGCTTGCCTTCTTTCCGGCTTTTCGTGAAAGTCCTATTATCCGGGCTTCCCGTTATTCTATACGGTCCAGCCTGCGGACTTCTCTTGAATCGTCCACAGACGGGCATAAAGCCCCTCGTGCCGCATCAGTTCGTCGTGCGTGCCTTGTTCTTTTACCCGTCCGTCTTCCAGAACGACGATCCGGTCCGCATTCATGATCGTCTTAAGCTTGTGGGCGATGACGATGACGGTGCGTCCCTTGATAAGCGTGTCGATGGCTTTCTGCACCTCCACCTCGTTTTCCGGGTCGAGCGATGCGGTCGCCTCGTCCAGCAGGATAATCGGCGCATCCTTCAAGATGGCGCGGGCGATGGATATGCGCTGTTTCTCGCCGCCGGACAGCGTGCAACCGCCCTCACCCACCATCGTGTCGTATCCCTGCGGCAGGCGCATGATGAAATCGTGGCAGCAGGCTTTCTCGGCTGCCGCGATGATCTCCTCGTCCGTCGCACCGGGCTTTCCGAAACGGATATTGTCGCGTATCGTGTCCTGAAACAGATAGACGTCCTGGAACACCATCGAGATGCGGCTCATCAGACTTTCAGGTTCTATATCTTTCATCGGAACGCCATCGAAAAGGACACGCCCCTGCTGCGGGTCGTAGAATCGGGCGCAAAGTTTCATCACCGTACTTTTCCCGCTCCCCGAAGGACCGACGAGAGCCGTCAGCGTGTTTCTCGGAAACGCGATGGAAACGTCCTGAAGCACCTTCTTGTCCTGATAGGCGAACGACACATGCTCGAACCGGATGTCGCCGGTGGCCGGCGCCTGCCGTTCGCCTTCCATCTCCGGCTCGTTCATCAGCGTGAGAATACGCCCTCCGGCAATGGAGAAGTAGCGGAACTCCGCAAAGTTGGTCAGCGCCGAAGTCAGCGGGTCGAACACGCGCGAGCCGACCACGAGGAACAGCACGAAGACGAGCAGCGAGAGTTCGCCTCCCAACAGCAGGTAGGTTCCGCACAGCACCATCAGGGTCAGTCCGGCCCGCACCAATGTAATGCTCAGCAGCACGAAAGGCCCCAGCATGGCTTCCTGACGGATACAGGCACGGCGCAGTTCCGCAAAAGCATCGCGCAGGCGGACAAAGCGGTCGCCCAGCAGGTTGTAGGCTTTCATCACGCGAATGCCCTGCAAGTATTCCTCCAAGCGGTTCCCGGCATTGATTTTGGCTTGTATCTGCCTGCCGCTCAACTTTTTCTGCACACTCGTGCTCATCCATAGGACAAGCAAGGCGACCGGCAGTGCGGCGAACATGGCAACGGCCATCCGCCAGTCGATCCATACCAGCGAGAGGAATGCCAGCACGGGCATGACGACGGCTCCCATCAGTTGGGGCAAATGGTGGGAAATGCCCGTCTCGGCCATCGTGAAATCGGTAACGAGCATGGACGAAAGATCGCCGGGGTCGCGCCGGGAAAGAAATCCGAGAGAGAGTTTCCGCAGATGTTCCGCCAGTGCAATGCGCCCCGACGCACTCATTTCGTAGGCTCCTCTGAAATTGGCCCGGTAGGAGGCCCGTTCGGCCAAAGCCATCACCAGCATATAGACAGCCAATATGCCGAAAATGCACCACAGTCTTGCCGTGTCGAGCGGTCGTCCGCTGCCGTCGAACGCGGCGAAGATGATGCGCACCGCCTCGATGGAGAGGCAGAAAGGTATGATGTTGACCAGATTGGCGAGCATGGTATAGCCCACGGGCTTGTAAAGACGTTCCGTATGGCCTATCGTAATGTTTTTAATCGCATTCATGTTCCACTCCTTTCATTTATGTGCGACGATATGCAGTTCTTCTTTTTTCTGAATTACCCGGATGTCGGAAAAGCCGGCTTGGGACAGCAACTGTTTCAGTTCTTCGGCTCCGTACACCGTCATTCCCTTTATCCGCTCCGTCCACGCCTTTCCGAGTTCGGGGTCGCTCGCTTCCAGACTGATGAGAAAGCAGCCCCCTTTCCGGATCACGCGGAAGACTTCGGCCAGCGCCTTGCTGACGGAAGACCAGAAATAGACGGTCTCGAAGGCCGTAACGGCATCGAAGGCCCCGTCCCCGTAAGGCAGGGAGCAGACATCGCCCTGCTGTATGAAACATCGGCGGTCCAGTTCTCCCGCATTGTGCCTGCGGGCGAAGGCGACGCTCTCCTCCGACAGGTCCATGCCGTAAACTTTTCCCTGCGGACACAGCTTCAGCAGACGCTTCACGTTGGCGCCGCCCCCGCATCCGATGTCCAGCACATTCCATTCCGGCCGCCAGTCCACCTGTTTCATGCCGCGATGGGCCAGCGAAGCGTGGAAACAGTTCATTCCCCGCAAAATCATCCGTCCCCAGAATCCCTGCGGACAACTCGTATTCTGTAAAATATCGTTCAAGAAACTATTCTTTTTCATATCTCCGTATTCAATTTTTGTTCAACTTCCAATGATAAGCGCTCGTATAGGCATCCCACATGTTCTTGTAGAGCCCCTCGGCGACGGATAAGTCGTCGTGCTGGCCCTGCTGTACGATCCGTCCCTGCTGCAAGACCACGATGTTGTCCGCCGAGACGATGGACGACAGCCGGTGGGCGATAATAATCACGGTCTTGCCTTTTATCAGGGATTGAAGGGCCTGCTGCATCTTGTATTCGTTCTCCGGATCGGCGAAGGCCGTGGCTTCGTCCAGTACCAGTATCGGCGCATTCTTCAGAATGGCGCGGGCCACGCATACCCGCTGCGCCTCGCCGCCCGACAGATACACGCCCTCGTCGCCTATTCTCGTCTCGTAGCCTTGCGGCAGCCGCTCGATGAACTCGTGGCACTGGGCGGCTTTGGCCGCCGCCACGACCGTTTCTTTCGTTGCGGCGGGGGAACCGACGGCGATGTTCTCGTACAGCGTGTCGTAGAACAGGAACGTATCCTGAAAGACGAATGAAACGGTATCCATCAACTGCGTCGTAGCGATGTTCTTGATGTTCACGCCACCGATGAGAATCTCGCCCTGCTCCACGTCCCAGAAACGGGGAATCAGGTTCGCGACGGTGGACTTGCCGCTTCCCGAAGGCCCCACGAGCGCCGTAATCCGGCCTTGCGGCGCCGTGAAGCAAACATCGCGCAGCGCCTCGGTACGTGTGCCCTGTTCCGTATTTTCGTAGGAGAATGACACGTGGCGGAACTCCACCTCATACGACTGCGGCACTTCGGGGTGTTCCGGTTCGGGAACGGGCTTTTTCTCCAGAATGCGGTCGATACGCGCCACGCCTTCGTCGATCTCCTTGGTGTTTCCGCCCAGGAACGTCAGTTTGTAGATGGGCGAAGCCACACCCGGTCCCATGATGATGAAAAACAGCCATACGGCGGCCAATGCGAGCGACTGCGGATTCCCTTGTATCAGCAGGATACCCACGGGAAGAATGAACGTCACCATCGAACCCAGCAGGACGGTGAACGCGATCATCCCGTTCTGGTAGGTGTCGCAGCATTTCAGGGCGAATGTCTTGTAAGCCTGTATCTCGGCGTTGAACTGCCGGAACGAGCGGACGCTCTGTCCGAATATCTTCACCACGGGCATTCCCCTGACGTACTGCACGGCGGAGGCGCTCATCTTTTCCTGCGCATCATAGTAAATACTCATGAACTCCCGTGCCTTCTTCCCCATGAAATTGGAGAATTGCAGGGCGAAGCTCAACAGCACCACGGCCAGACAGACCGCCGTCAGCCATGTATCCAGCGAGAAAAAGATGACGAGCATCACCACGACCGTCGCCACTACGTTCACCAAATCGGGAATCGTGTGGGCGATGAATCCCTCGATTTTCTCGATGTTCTGCTCCATCGTCTTCTTGATGGCTCCGGTAGAGGTGTTGTTGAGATAACCCAGCGACAGTTTGCCGATATGCTCGGACAGCCGGACACGCAATCCGTACAGAATGCGGAATGCAGCCACGTGCGAGGACATCAGGGCGGCGTACAGCAGCACCAGTCCGCCGATAAGCCCGCAGAAGGCGATCCAGCCCCAACGAATCATGCCGGCTTCGTCCACCGAAGCCGGGCTTGTACCGTGCGTCAGCAGCTCTTTCAACACCTCGTACACCGCCCAATAGGGTACGAGCATACACACGGCGCTGCCTGCCGACAGCAGACCCGCCAGAAAAAGCAGCCCTTTCTTCTGCCCCGCGATCTCGAACAGGCGGGACAGACCTTCTTTCTTCTTTTCTTTTGTTTCCATATATTGAATTTTATCCGATTCTCTCTATCCGTTGTTGGTAAATTCCTGTAAATCTTCCGGCCGGATTACAACAGCCCCGTCAGCCGCTCCCCGCTCTTTTGTCAGCCGGAAATCGCAGCACGAAGCACCGTGTGCCAATGTGCGGGTCCGTGTCAGCCGGATACCGAGTACATCGTGTGTGATATAATCATTCACGCAGAAATAGGGGAAAAAGCACTCGACGCCAATACGGGAACAGAGTTCGGCGACCGGGCACCGGGCAATGTCCATACCGACATCGAACGTATCGTCCGCATTCGGCAACACGCAATCGAACAGCCAATCGTCCTCTGTGGAAACATGCGAAGCGGAAGCGATGCGACGCACATAGTCGGGCGAACACAACATTTCGCGTATTTCCGAAATTTTTTCAGAAGGGATACTCGACAACGTGAGCTTTTTCAATGCTTTCTGCGTAACAATGGAAAGTTCTGCCGGACTCCATCCTCTGGCCGACAGTTCTTGCCACAGACCGATCTCATAGGCTATACCGATAATGTTTTTCACCCATGGTGATGTCGGCGGGACATCCGGAATGATTGCGGAGATACGATGAAAATTCTCGACAGCCGCTTCCATCACGGAATCAACGGATTCGACCGACAAACGGGATGCCAGTTCTTCCCTGAAAAATTCTTCGAACCGTTCCAACATTGGGAGATAAGGTTCAATCGTCGTCTCTTTCATCTTTCATGGAGAATTGCCGCCGTGTCATGGGAATTCGATACGATTTCATATCCCAACATCGAACTGAACTTGTAGCACAGCCGCGTCATCCGTCCCAATATTTGCCCGAAGAAGAAGCCCCAGCGCGGACGGAAAAACTTCATCCTTAATTCCGCAACACTATTATAAAATATTTTTTTTAAGTAC